>NZ_AYYA01000004.1:0-164107 GCF_000511065.1 Psychrobacter sp. TB67 | reverse complement strand
TGTAGTGGTCAACTAATTTAGGACACCTGATAAGAGGTTTTGATTAAAGTAACGTCTTTCTGTTTCAGCTGGTGTTAAATAATTGTTGAAAGTGTGCGGTCTCACGGTTTGATAGTAGCCCCAGATATAATCACTAATGGCACTTTTAGCCTCAGCGATATTCTCATAACCGCCCTTTGGCATCCACTCTGTTTTGAAGCTTCTAAAGAAGCGCTCAGTTGGGGCGTTATCCCAACAATTTCCACGACGGCTCATACTCTGTGTCATACCGTCGCAATCATCGATTGATTCAGCAAATTTCTTACTGGTGTAATGCGTGCCCTGATCTGAGTGAAATAACACACCACTTGGTTTGAGTCTCGTCTGATACGCCATTTTCAGAGCGTTACCTGTCAGAATACTATCGGGTGAGTCTGAGACACTAAAGCCCACCACACGACGGGCGTACAGGTCTAAAACAACGGCTAGGTAACACCAGCCGCCTTTAATGCGAATATAAGTGACATCGCCCGTCCAGACTTGGTTGGGCGCCGTTGGGCTAAATCTGCGTTTTAAAAGGTTGTCATGGGTTTTATGTTCCTGATCAGCGTGCTTGTATTTGTGGGTCTTGAGCTGGCAACTGACCAGTTTCATTTGCTTCATAATCTTGGCAGCTAAGTAACGCGTTAGCCTAATACTGTGCTCATTCCACAGGATGGCGACAATGGTGCGAGCCCCAGCTGATTGTTTGGAGTCATTGAATATTTGACGTATCAAGGCTTTGAGTTTGACACGTTCAATATCGATAGGCTTAGTCTGTGTGCCATAGTAGTAGCTGCTTTTAATGATGCCAAATAAGTCACATAGTCGGCGTTTACTGACGCTTTTGTCTTGCTCTGCAAGCTTGCTTATCAGCGATAGCCGTTCAGGCTGTCCAAGGCCAGCAGAGCAGAAGCCTTTTTTAATATGTCGCGCTCCATAGTGAGTCGCTTAACCTGCTTACGCAATTCTTGTAGCTCGCGCTGTTCATCCGTTAAAGCGTTGCCGACTTTAGGTGCTTGGCCATTCGTTTCTTGTCGATACTGACTCAGCCATTTCTGCAGGGTGGATTTGCCAATGCCAAGTGAGCTTGCTACATCAGGTATTTTACGCTTATGCTCAGTCACTAAGCTGATGGCTTCAAGCTTGAATTCTCGGGTATATTGATTGCGATTGTTGGTCATACTAGTTTCCTTCTTTGGGTTATTATAACCTCTTAGAAGCTGTCCAATTTTATTATGCCACTACAGGTGAGGGGTGGAGGTGCGAGTAGGTAAATTAGGCAATTCAGAGTGAATACAGCGCACTTTGCCATTGGGCGTATCTAAAATGGGCGGCGGTACTTCACAAGCGGGCTCTTTATAGGGACAGCGGGGAGACAATAAGCAACCGCTTGGGCGATCATATTGGCTGGGTACCACACCCGGCAAACTATTGAGCCTGTCTTGCCCAATAGCCAGCTCAGGGATGGCTTGCAGTAAAGCTTCGGTATAAGGGTGGGCAGGATGTTGAAAAATCTCCGGCACTGTGCTGGTTTCGACCACTTGTCCGGCATACATAACGGCGACATCGCGTGAGTTTTGCGCGACCAAACCCAAGTCATGGGTAATTAATACCATTGCCATTTGCTTTTCGCGTTGTAAGCGCCCGAGCAAATCCATAATTTGTGCTTGCACCGTGACATCAAGAGCCGTGGTTGGCTCATCGGCGATAAGCAGTTTTGGCTCGCAAGCAATCGCCATCGCAATCATGACCCGCTGACTCATACCGCCCGATAATTGATGCGGATAAACCTTAAGTCGATTTTTGGCATCCGGCATCTCAACCAGTTCGAGCAGCTCTAAGATACGCGTCTGTACCGCTGCACCGCGCAGTCCAAGATGCTTACGCAGTACTTCACCCAGTTGCATCTCAATGGTAAAGCTCGGATTTAGACAAGACATGGCATTTTGAAAAATCATGGAAATATCTTTACCAATGATGCCGCGCTTTTCTTTGGCTGACATACTCAGCATGTCTTTATTATCAAACATCACCCGCTTGGCACGAACTGTCGCAGAAGGCGGCAATAGTCCCATGAGTGCCATCATAGTGACCGACTTACCCGAGCCTGATTCACCGACGACGGCGATGACTTCGCTTTGGGTGATTTTTAATGATACATCATCGACGGCGCGAAAAGCACGCGCGCCTTGACCAAAAGTGACCGAAAGATTTTCAATATCTAACAACAGTGGCGCTTCTTTTATTAACGAGCCATTCATAGAAGTATTGGTAAGCGCTGTTTTATCTAAGGTATCAGTCATCTTAGGTCACCTGCTTTAATTTGGGATCTAGCGCATCGCGTAAGCCATCACCCGTCAGGTTAATCGACAAGGCAGCTAAGAAGATGGCGACACCCGGCCAAATAGCGAGCCAAACATTACTTTGAATATATTGCCGCGCTGTACCGAGCATTGCGCCCCATTCGGCATCTGGTGGTTGCACGCCAAAGCCTAAGAAACCAATTGCGCCTGCTTCTAAAATAGCAGAGGAAAAAATCATTGTCGCTTGGACGATAAGCGGTGCCATACAGTTAGGTAAAATAGTTATAAATAATAAGCGCAGCACGCCAGCCCCCATGACTTGCGAGGCAACAAAGTACTCACGTTGTAGCTCTACCATGGCGGTAGCGCGTGTCAGACGGATAAAAGGTGGGGTACAAACCAAGGCAATGGTAATAATGGTGTTGGTCATAGACGGCCCTAAGATAGCCGCAATAATAATCGCCAATAGTAAGCTTGGATAAGACATCAAAATATCATTGACTAGCATCACCGCCTTGCCCCAAACCTTTGGCCAAAACGCGGCGCTAAGCCCTAGCGAGACGCCGACCAACATAGCAAGGGTCGTCGCACTTAGACCGATAAACAACGAGTAACGTGCGCCATACATCACCCGAGATAAGGTATCTCGACCGGCATCATCAGTCCCAAGCCAAAACATCGTATCGCCGCCACTTAAAAACGCTGGCGGCAATTGCTCTTGACCGGTAAATAATTCATAAGGGTCATGCGGTGCAAGGGCGGGCGCAAGTATGGCGATAATCACCATCAAGGCCAGTACTATAAAACCAAGTACCGCGCCTTTATTGCGGCAAAATGTCGATAAAAATAACTGCCAAGACGACGGCGGTGTCGCTGCCATCAGCTTAAGATCAGAGGGAAGAACAGAAGGCTTCATGAGCATTTCCTACAGTGGCTAGTGCTTTGCTAATATTTAAAGTTTTAGAGTTTTAGCCTTAATAAGTATTAAGCATTTGCTAAAAAATCACTCAAAACCATGCAAACACCAATAGCCACTATTTATAATATGAGTATTTATCAATGTTAAATTAAGAAGTATGTCTGATGCGCGGATTGATCAGACCATACAAAATATCAATAAATAAGCTAACCAAAATCAAGGCGGTGGCGACCAATAAGATACCGTTTTGCACAATAGGATAATCACGGGTAAAGAAGCCATCTGTAAGCCAATTACCAACACCCGGCCAACTAAAAATAGTCTCAGTGATAATAGCGCCAGCGAGCAAGGTTGCCATCTGTAAGCCAATTACCGTCACCACAGTAATCAAGGCATTGCGCATCACGTGTACCAATATCACGCGGCGCGGCGATAAGCCTTTAGCGCGTGCGGTACGTACATAATCTTCATCTAGTACCTCTAGCATCGCCGAGCGCGTCATGCGTGCAATCATCGCGAGTGGTATGGTCGATAAGGCAATAGACGGTAAGATAAAATGTTTTACCACGTCCCAAAATGCGCCCGGTTCACCTGAAGTCAAGGAACCCAATAGCCATGAACCATATAAAGGTTTGACGTCCAAAAACTGCGCGACAGATATGACACCGGCGACGGGTAATAGGCCTAGATAGTGGGCGAATATACCGGTTAGGATAGGTCCTAATAAATAGATGGGCATTGAGTATCCTGCCAGCGCACCTGACATCAGAGTGTAATCAATCCACGTGCCACGGCGCAGCGCGGCAAAGATACCTAAGCTGACCCCAATGACACTGGCAATAACAATGGCGCATACCGCCAGCTCTAAGGTTGGCACAAAATGGGCAAAGAAGTCTTGTAATACTGGAGTACGGGTACGAAAGGACTGACCAAAATCACCGGTCAAGATACCGGTTAAATAATCCCAATATTGAACGATGAGGGGTTTGTCTAATCCTAGTCTTTCTAAGGCACGAGCATGGAGCTCTGGATCGACCATACGCTCACCCATCATAATCTCGACGGCGTCTCCGGGGACGAGCCGAATCAGGGTAAATGTCGATAGCGTTAAGCCAAGATAGACAGGAATGAGAATGGCAATGCGACGCAAAATATAAAGTAGCATGGGCTGCTCAATAGTTGTGGTTCAATAGTTATGGTTTAATAACTCTAAGTTGATGACTAGAATGTTGATAATGATGAGAGTGTTGGTGACAGCATGCTTAACAAAGCGGTTGCTTAACAGAGTGCTTAATTTATATAAATAAGGCTGGAGCAGAGTATCTGACCCAGCCGAATACCAATTAAACAATCGTGTATGTCATACCGGACTTCATCAGTTAAGATTATTCAACTTTTACACCATCGAAGCGTATTGAGCCAAGTGGACTAATTTTATAATCGACGACGTTTGGTGCGGTGAATACCGTTACCACCGAATGCGCCATCGTCGTCCATGGCAGTTGCTCTTTAAATATCTGCTGAGCTTTTACATAGTCATTGACGCGATCATCTTGATTGGTAATCTGACGGGCATTAGTCACCAAAGTGTCAAAGTCTTTATTACACCAGCGCGAGTAGTTATTGCCACCGACCGCATCACAAGATAACAATGTACCAAGCCAGTTATCAGGGTCACCATTATCACCTGTCCAGCCTGCTAAAATAACATCGTGCTCGCCTTTAGCGGCGCGATTTAGATACTCGCCCCACTCGTAAGTGACCAGCTTGGCATTAACACCAATCTTCGCCCAATCTGCTTGTAGCATTTCCGCCATGAGTTTGGCATTTGGATTGTAAGGGCGCTGAACGGGCATATACCAGAGATTGATGGCAAGCTTATCTGCACCTGCTTCTTTCATAAGGGACTTGGCTTTTTCGACGTCATAAGGCGCGTCTTTGATCGATTTATCATAACCCCATTGTGTTGGTGGCATAGGGTTGGTGGCTTTAAGCCCTTCGCTTTGATAAACGGCGTTAATAATAGCGTCTTTGTTGATGGCCATATCTAATGCTTGACGAACTTTAAGGTCGCTAAGCTTTGGTTTTTCAACGTTGTAGCCGACATAACCGACGTTAAAGCCGGGTTGATCAAGGACGGTGGCCTTACCGGATTTTTTAACAGAGTCAATCTCGGCAGGTTTTGGATAAGCGGACACATGACATTCGCCAGCTTGCACTTTTTGCGCGCGAACCGCCGAGTCTTTGGTGATGACAAACACTAGATTGTCGATATGAATATCGTCTTTGTTCCAATAATCTGGATTTTTGGTATAACGAATTTGCGCATCTTTTTGATAGGAAGTAAAGACGAAAGGTCCGGTACCAACAGGTTTGGTATTAATGTCAGCCGCATTACCAGCAGCCATTAACTTGTCTGCATATTCAGCAGAATCGATGTAAGCAAAGGCCATCGCTAGGTTTTGTAAAAACGGCGCGTTGGTCTCGCTGAGAGTGATTTTCACGGTATTGTCATCGACCTTTTCGATAGTAGAGATCAGATCAGGCAGCCCCATGCCGACAGAATACGGGAACTCAGCAGGATAGGCTTTATTAAATTCAAAATCAGGATTGGTGATACGTTCTAGCGTAAAGACCACGTCGTCCGCGTTAAAATCGCGGGTTGGGGTAAAGTAATCGGTTTTACCGAATTTGACGCCTTTGCGCAGATTAAAGGTATAAGTCTTGCCATCTTCACTAATATCCTAGCTTTCGGCTAAGGCTGGCTGAATCTCAGTGCCATCTCTTTTGAATTCCACCAAGCCATTATAGATAGGATAGGCGCTCGCATCAAAATCAGTACCTGCGGTGTACTGTGCGGGATCAAAGCCAGCAGGGCTGCCTTCTGAACAATAAAGTAGGGTTTTCGCGGCTTTAGCGTCTGAGCTGGCAGCAGAGTCATCTGTAGTTTTGTTGTCGCCGCTACAGGCGCTGATACCTAAGATAACCGTCGCCAATAAGGTCAATTTGAAGAGTGATTTTTGCATTATTACATCCTATGTAATTATAAATATTCGCCAATATATTTATAGAGTCATTTTTGACCCATAAATGTACTTGACGTGCTTTTAATTCCCTTTAAAGCAATTGCTTATATCGTTTTTTTGTATACAAGATAAAAAATTCAACAGACCTTAACCTTGATTCAAGTTTGCAAAAAATACTGATATAAATAAGTCGTTTAAATATACTCTTTTAAACAGTGGTAACGCAAGCCATCTCTAAGATAATTTTGATAGAAAATGTACCGTTTTAATATCTTTATTTCCGAATGTATTAGGGCTTGTCCTTATTTTTAAAATGAGGACAAGCCCTAATACCCTAATACCCTAATAGCCAGTGAATTTAGCAATCTAACGCAGCTTGTCGATTTTTTAGATATTCTAAAGCCAGAAAATAGATTGCTAATATAGAATGGCCTAAATAAGTCCTAAAGATAGCGACGAAAAAATATGAGCCACATTCTTATACCATCAGCTTATTCTCGCTTTATTGAATATGAAGTTTTTAGTAGATAAGATTTTTAAAAAAGAGCACCCGTAATAAGGTGCTCATCCTTCTTCTGTCTCTTATGAAACAGCTTGCTCAACGTTTTCATGTTTGGCTTTGATAAGATCGGCCATTTTTTCAGCAATCATAATCGTTGGTGCATTGGTATTGGCGCTAATCAACGTTGGCATGACCGACGCATCAATCACGCGTAATCCGCTGACGCCGCGCACTTTTAATTCTAAATCGACTACGGAGTTATTATCTGACCCCATGCGGCAAGTGCCCACCGGATGGTAAATGGTATCTGACTTATTGCGAATATAGCCAAGCATGCCATCTTTTTCGATATAGGGGGCAGGGTAGTCTTCGGTAATATATTCGGCCATTGGAGATTCTTGCATGATGGCGCGCGTACGCTCAGCGCCTGCTACCATGTACTCTACATCTTTAGGGTGTGATAGATAGTTTGGATCAATCAATACCGCATCTGAGGGATTGGCAGAGTCCAGCCTGACCGTACCGCGACTCTCAGGACGTAGGTAGCAGGTGTGACAAGAGACAGCGAAGCCACGTTTGATATCACGGCCATGGTTAATCACGCGCGAGATCACAAAGTGCAATTGGGTATTTGGCCATTCTTTTGGATCATCACCGACGCTAAAAAACGCGCCCGCTTCTGCATAGTTAGTAGACAATAGGCCAGTGCCATCCTTTCTCCATTGGCGTATGCTCTTGGTTAAGGTCGAAATAGTCGCCAAGCCAACCCCAATGACATCTTTGGTATTCACTTCATAATCAAAAACTACATCCAGATGATCTTGTAGATTGCCACCGACTTCAGGGGCATCGACCACGACCTCAATACCGTGCGCCTGCAAATGCTCAGCAGGACCAATGCCTGATAACATTAAGACTTTAGGGGAGCCAAAAGCACCGCCTGATAGTATGACCTCTTGGTGTGCCATCACGCGATGCTCGACACCGTCTTTTTCGTAAGCCACGCCAACAGCTTGATGGTTTTCAATAATGACACGGTTGGCTTGCGCATGGGTAATGACGGTCAAATTCGAACGATTTTGAACGGGATGTAGATAGGCGGCTGCGGCAGAGCAGCGTTGCCCTTGCTTTTCTCCATGGAAGTGGGTGACTTGATACAATCCTGCGCCGTCTTGCTTTTCACCATTAAAATCTGAGTTGTGATCAAGACCATTGGCAACGGCCGCTTCTACAAATGCTTTGGAGATATCGCGCGGACTGAGTAAGTCACTAACATGCAGCGGTCCGCTGTCACCGTGTAGTTTATCGGCACCGTGTACATTGTTTTCTGCTTTGATAAAGTAGGGCAGTACATCTTCAAACCCCCAACCTTTACAACCTTGCTCAACCCAGCGTTCATAGTCTAGCGCACTACCACGGGTGTAAATCATAGCATTGATGGCCGATGAGCCACCCAAACATTGTCCACGTGGTTGGAAGCCGCGTCGATCGTTTAAATGCGTTTGAGGAGTGGTGTGAAAACACCAGTTATTTAATTTGAGAGGTTTACCTGGTACCAAAAGAATTAAGCCAGCAGGTACGCGTACCGCGAGGTCTTTACCATCGCCGCCATATTCTAATAAACAAACACTGATGTCTGGATTTTCTGTCAGCCGACTGGCAAGCACACAGCCTGCAGAGCCACCGCCCACGATGACGTAATCAAACGTTTTATCAAGTTCCATTTTATCTTCCTTATAGCATCCATGCCAATCAAAACGAGCTTTTCAAAGTAAGCTATGCTTTACAGTATCTATTATTTTGCCAGAATAATAAAATAAAAATGACTAGAGCGTGTAGATAGAGAAAATAGACTATCACTAGGAGCCTATTGATAAGTTCTGTGATGTTACCTAGGGCGTGTTATCGATTAGCATATTTATATTGAGCAAACTTTTGAACGTACGATAAAGCGCTTACCTTCTGGTATTTCTAACGAAAAACTGGCGCCACGCCCGTCCACCACGTCAATGGTCAAATCCGTATTTTGCCATAATTTGTGCTGCGCTTTGCCCATATAAAATGGACAACCAGCAATCTCACCGACCAATACATCTTGGCCGCCTACCTTAAACTCACCTAGCGGGTAACACATAGGCGAGCTACCATCGCAGCAGCCACCAGACTGATGAAACATCAGTTCACCGTGCTTGGATTTAAGTAGCTCAATCAAGTCTACGCAGGATTCTGTCGCTGTAACGTTCATAATGATTTCCTTATCATTAAAATATGATTGTAGAAGACGTCTCATTAAGTACGAGTGTCTTATTAAGTATAGGAGTCTTATTAAGCATAAACCTCATACCCATATTGGGCGAGAATATAAAAAGCCGTATCGTTTTCACTCACATCACTTATAGCATGTGAATGAAAACGATACGACTGATGGTTTGTGATTAAATGTGTGAAGCATTAAGACAATATCAAAATCTCACAAGCAATATAGTCAATCCTCTATAAAAGAGTTACAGCGTTAACCTCACTTGAGGTATCACATATACATCTGCGCTCGGTTGCCTTGTCTCTCTTTTAAACTGAATAAACTATAACTACATACTGTAGTCAATCACAATGCGACCTTCGATTTTGCCGTTACGCATACGCTCAAAGATATCGTTGATGTTCTCTAACGGCTCCGCGGTAACGGTGGCTTTTACCTTGCCTGCTGCTGCCATGTCCAGCGACTCTTGTAAGTCGAGTCGCGTACCAACGATGGAGCCACGAATGGTAATACCGTTGAGCACCGTATCAAAAATAGAGACAGGGAAGTCACCGGTTGGTAAGCCGTTAAAGACCACCGTGCCACCACGTCGAACCATGCTTAACGCTTGATCGAACGCGATAGCAGATACGGCTGTTACTAGCACACCATGGGCACCGCCAATTTCTTCTTTTAGATACTCGCCAGGATCGGTATTTTTTGCATTAACGGTAATGGTCGCGCCTAGTTTTTTGGCAAATGCGAGCTTTTCGTCATCGATATCGACTGCCGCAACGTTGAGTCCCATGGCAATGGCGTATTGTACTGCCATATGACCAAGACCACCGATACCAGAAATAACGACCCAATCACCAGGCTTGGTATCGGTCATTTTTAGACCTTTGTACACGGTGACGCCTGCGCATAAAACGGGTGCAATTTCTATCGAGTCAACACTTTCAGGGATGATACCGACGTAGTTGGCATTGGCCAGTACGTATTCTGAAAAGCTACCATTGACTGAATAGCCTGCGTTTTGTTGACGCTCGCATAAGGTTTCCCAGCCGCCTAAACAATGGGTACAGTGACCACAAGCAGAGTAGAGCCAAGGCACACCAACGCGGTCGCCTTCTTTTACATGGGTCACACCTGCGCCAACGGCAGTAATCAGGCCAACGCCTTCATGTCCAGGGATAAATGGCGGACTTGGTTTGACGGGCCAATCGCCTTCAATGGCATGCAAGTCGGTATGACAGACACCGGAGGCTTGCATCTTGACAACGATTTCACCCGCGCCTGGCGTTGGAATATCAACTTCTTCGATCTGTAATGGTTGATTAAACTCATGTAATACGGCGGCTTTCATCTTATTGCTCATATAGTTCTTCCTTGTTAGATTTTCTGCATAAAAATAATCTGTGAATGTACCTAACACACTTTGCAACCTCGATTGCAAAGTGCTTCGAACTGGGGCTTAAAAGAACCCCATTTTTTTAGGATCGTAAGACACCAGCATGTTCTTGGTTTGTTGATAATGATCAAGCATCATCAAATGGTTTTCACGGCCGATACCAGACTGTTTATAACCACCGAATGCAGAATGCGACGGATAGATGTGATAGCAGTTCGTCCATACGCGACCCGCCTGAATACCACGTCCGAAGCGATATGCCTTATGTACACTACGCGTCCAAATACCAGCACCCAGACCATATAACGTATCGTTGGCAATTCTCATCGCATCTTCGTCATCTTTAAAAGTCGTTACCGCAAGCACCGGTCCAAAGATTTCCTCTTGGAACACGCGCATGTCATTAGTGCCCTCAAAGATAGTCGGCTGCACGTAATAGCCATCACCCAGATCACCGTCGTGTGTGGCTCTCTCGCCACCGACCAATACTTTAGCGCCTTCTTGTTTACCGATATCTAGATAAGATAGGATCTTCTCTAATTGATCTGAGCTTGCTTGTGCCCCAATCATCGTCTCCGTATCTAATGGATTGCCCATTTTGATGGCTTCAACACGGGCGATACAGCGTTTGATAAATTCATCATAGATACTCTCATGTACCAGTGCACGTGATGGGCAGGTACAGACTTCACCTTGGTTCAGCGCAAACATCACTAGGCCTTCAACCGCTTTGTCCAAGAAGTCATCGTCTTCATCCATGATATCAGCGAAGAAGATGTTTGGACTCTTACCGCCCAGCTCCAAGGTCACAGGAATGATGTTTTCACTGGCATACTGCATGATGAGGCGACCGGTTGTGGTCTCACCCGTAAAGGCCACTTTATTGATACGAGGGTTAGAAGCTAACGGCTTACCAGCTTCGACACCAAAGCCATTGACGACGTTTAATACGCCTTTAGGTAACAGGTCAGCCGCACCGATAATCTCTAACATATAGAGAATAGAGGCAGGGGTTTGCTCAGCAGGTTTGAGAACCACACAGTTACCCGCAGCAAGCGCAGGAGCCAGTTTCCACACGGCCATTAGGATAGGGAAGTTCCAAGGGATAATCTGACCAACAACGCCTAGTGGCTCATGGAAATGATAGGCAACGGTATCGTCATCGATTTGGCTGATGCCGCCTTCTTGAGCGCGAATGGCACTGGCGAAATAACGGAAATGGTCAACGGCTAGCGGGATGTCTGCTGCGAGTGTCTCACGCACCGGTTTGCCGTTTTCATAACATTCAGCAATGGCGATAGACTCAAGATTGGCTTCCATTTTGTCAGCGATTTTGAGGAGGATATTGGCGCGTTCTGTCACGCTGGTTTTGCCCCACGCATCTTTGGCAGCGTGAGCCGCATCTAGGGCTTTTTCGATGTCAGCTTCTTTTGAGCGGGCAACTTGGCAAATGACTTTGCCATCTATGGGACTGGTGTTGTCAAAGTATTCCCCATCAACAGGTGCAACCCATTCACCATTGATAAAGTTGTCATATTTTTCGCGGAATTGGACTTGGCTTTTTTCTGTGTTTGGATAGGGATATAACATTAACTGCTCCTTGTTGTTTTATGTATGAGGCAAGTCATATATAAGCAATTATTTATTACATCATCGTGTAAAATAAATGCTTATCTCATCGCCACCGAATCTTCCTGATCAAGTTCTCACTTCATACTACTCAAATTTTGAGCAGATTTATACTCACATTTAATAATAGCTAATGAATTAACTCATAAAATTTAGTTATGGAAAATGTGTCAGTTAAAAGGGTTCGTAAAGTGGATGTAGCTGTTATAATTATTGCCAATATTTTAGGCTACGGCATTTATAAAATTGCTGATGGCTGCTCTCTTTTCTTTTTCTTCTAAGTTATTGGTTGGTTTGAATATATGCGTCAATCTTCTGCTCTTGATATCCTAAAAACAGGTCAAAATGTCTTTTTGACTGGCTCAGCAGGTTCAGGTAAGACCTATACACTCAATCAATACATCGATTATCTACGCGCACGCCGTGTGCCAGTGGCGGTCACTGCCAGTACTGGGATTGCTGCCACGCACATGAACGGTACGACCATTCATAGTTGGTCGGGCATTGGTATCAAGGATGAGCTGACTGATCGTGATTTAAGCAATCTATCGCGCAAGCAGTTTTTGGCAGATAGATTAAAAGATACTGCGGTATTGATTATCGATGAGATATCGATGCTGCACGCCAAGCAGATTAATTTGGTCAGCCAAGTGCTTAAGCATGTACGCAAAAATGATGCAGCGTTTGGTGGTATTCAAGTCGTCGTCGCCGGCGACTTTTTTCAGCTGCCACCGATTGGTAGTAAGGGCGAGACCAATCGTGAAAAATTTGCCTTTATGTCTGAAGCATGGCTTGATGCTAAGTTCCATATTTGCTACTTGTCTGAGCAACATCGTCAAGTAAGCGAAGCGGCGAATGGCGGACTTGATTTGGACGATATCCTCAATCAAATTCGCCGTCAAGAAGTGACTTTTGAGGCGATTGCTGCCTTAGAGGCCACCTTTGATCAAAACGTCGATATCAAACGTACCCGTTTGTATACCCATAATCTCAACGTTAATAGCATCAATGATAAAGAACTTGCCGCATTAGATGGCGAGATGATGCGCTTTGAAGCCACATTTACTGGTGATAGTAAACTGGTTGAGACTCTGAAAAAGACCGTCCGTACCCAAGATGATTTGGTATTAAAAGTCGGTGCCAAGGTAATGTTTATTAAAAACAATACCGAGCTAGGAGTCTCTAATGGCACGATGGGCGAGCTGATTGGTTTTGCTGCGGTAAAAATTAATGATGATAAAGATAATAGTGATGATTTGATAGAAGACGATAGTGAAAGCACTGAAAATGATGCTGATAAGAATATAAAAGGCAAAGGTAAAAAGACTACCAAAGACAAAGATAAACCAAAAGTTAAAAAGCCAAGCACGCAAAAAATGCCTGTGGTTCGGCTAAATTCTGGTCGTGAAGTCATTGCTGAGCCGGAAGAATGGATTATCGAAGATGAGACTGGTGACGTGCTGGCAAGCTATGAGCAAGTACCATTATGCTTAGCTTGGGCGATTACCATTCATAAATCGCAAGGTATGACCCTTGATGCGGCGGAGATTGACTTGTCGCGCACCTTTGAGCTTGGCCAAGGTTATGTGGCATTATCACGATTAAAATCGCTGGCAGGGCTGCAACTGCTCGGTATGAATGACATGAGTTTGCAGCTTGATCCATTGGCACGCGGTGCAGACAAACGCTTTTTGGCATTGTCTGATGAGGCTGATGCCAATTATGCGATGCTTGATGAAGAGAGCATGACGCAGGCACATGAGAAGTTTATTTTAAAATCGGGCGGTACGCTAAGTAAGTCAGTGATTGATGCTTATGCCAATTTGCAGAAGAAGCGCCGCGAGCAACAGCAAGCGCAAATAGATAAAAAACAGAAGCTGGGCAATCAAATCTCTGATAAGTCAGAAAGCACCTTGCTAGCGACCCGAATCTTATTAGAAGAGAGTTTGTCAATTGCGGAAATCTCGCAAGCGCGTCAGTTGTCGCAATCGACCATTATGCGCCATATCGGTGAGTTAAAATCTCAAGACCCAAGCCTCGCCTGTGATCATCTGCGTCCCGATGCCGAGGTGATGACAGCGGTAGGTAATGCTTATGTGGCGATTAAAGTCGCTAATAATCCGAACGACTTTAATGATGATGGCAGCATTAAGCTGCGCCCAATCTTTGACCATCTTAAGCAAAGCATCGATTACAATACCATTCGTTTGGCTCTGATTTTTATCACGCCATAGCGAGCAATTAGCCAATAATCAAGTTATTAAACAATTTATTGATTCAGCCATTTATTTATTAAGTCATATATTAAAACCAATCATCATACGTATGAATATGTTGGTTTTTCTAGAGCATTGAATGTGCAGCGCTTAACTTATATACCTTCCTTTATAGCGATACCCTTTTATGTCTGATGTTACGCCTAATTTTTCTAGCGCCACTTATCAATTGACGTCTGACGCAGTAGCAGCGACGTTTTATGCCACCAGTGAGCATACGCAGCCACTTAGAGTCGCTATTAACGGCTTTGGTCGTATAGGGCGTAATATATTGCGTGCGTTGCTAGAGCGCTTTGAAGTGTTGGGTCGAGCCATTCATGTGGTCGCGATTAATGACTTAGCCGCCGCCGATATTTTATTGCATTTATTAAAATTTGACAGTACCCATGGTCGTTTAAGTCGACTGGGCGTTAGTGCTGAAATTGTAGCTGGAACTGGGGCAGTTGATGATAATAGTAAAAGTCAGCTTTGCCTGACAAAAAACAATCATACCTATTGTATTAACTTGCTCTCAGAACCTGATCCACAAAAGCTACCTTGGCAGGAACTGGGGGTTGATATCGTGCTTGAGTGTACGGGTCATTTTCGCTCTTACGCCCAAGCGCAATTGCACATCGAAGCTGGCGCCAAGCAAGTCATTATCAGTGCTGCACCCTTTGATGATGTCGATGCTTGTATCGTCATGGGCGTTAATACCGAGGAGCTCACGCGTGAGCTGCCGATTATATCGAGCGTCTCTTGTACCACGCAGGCGTTGGTGCCGCTGATTGATACCCTTGATAAAGTGTTTGGCGTCAAGTCAGCGATGATGACTGAGATCCATGCGGTCACAGCTGACCAGACGGTGCTGGATCAAGCCCATCGCGATCCAAGGCGCGCGCGTGCGTCCGGTCATAATATTATCCCAACTACTTCTAGTAGTATCGCTGCGACAGAACGGGTGTTGCCAGCGATGGTTGGTAAAATAAATGGACATTCAATCAGAGTGCCGACCATCGATGTTGCCGCTATTGATGTCACCTTTGTCTTTGATACTCCAGATGTCAGTATAGAAGAGATTCGTGATGTGCTTAAAACGGCTAGCATAGGTTGCTTACTCGATATCATGGCCTATACCGATGAGCCATTGGTCTCAAGTGACTTTATTCATCAAACGGAGTCACTGATTATTGATGGGCAACAGCTTATGCACGTAGGCGACCAGTATAAAGTTTTTGCGTGGTATGATAACGAATGGGGCTATGCCAACAGGTTGCTTGATATGTGCTTACATTTAGCTTCGAGCAAATAAAACGGCTTCAAGTGAATAGGTTAAGCTGAAAAGCTGATTAAAGAGTTGCGAGCAAACGGTAAGTCATTGATTTAAAACCATCGGCAAATTAATTTCATTTTTTTAATATGAATCGCTTGCATTATGAGATGATATCTATATAATGATGCACCAATGGAGACGTGGCAGAGCGGTTGAATGCACCGGTCTTGAAAACCGACAAGGGTTCATAGCCCTTCGAGAGTTCGAATCTCTCCGTCTCCGCCAAATTCGAAAAAAGCCCCAATCAGTAATTGATTGGGGCTTTTTTTATAGATGTTTTTTAGCAGCTTGAATGAGTTCATTTACTTCATTAATGACTCATCAAATTCAACTCGTTGTCCGTCTTCTAAAACTAGCATGCCTTTGCTAATATTTATCGTCACGTCGTGGGCGTTTCTGATAGCGCGCATGACGTTGATGTCCTCAATACTACTCTCGATAATTATCTTGCCAGATTGTTCAGGCTTTATAGCTGGCTCGAATTGTGTGAGCGGTATGTTGAAGCGTTTACCTTTTTCCAGTTTTGCATCTTGCATGGTCAATGTGCCTTTGAAACTTTGAATAGCAACCTTGCCATGATTTGAGAGCATAAATTGTAGTTTTACTTGGTTTAAGCTGTCGCTATCACTGGTTTTGACAGGTAATAGGGCAACCGGATAGTTCTGTGCATTGGCTGATGCAGCTTGCTGACTTTTAATAATAGGACTTTTTTTACCAGTTGGATTATTGGGATGTAAGCGCTCGTATTCACGTTGTTGTATCAGCGCTTGCTTGATAGTAATACGCGGCATAGCACCTGATTCATAAGCGCCGCTCAACTTCATACGTAGCATATAGCGGCTCAGCAGTTGTTGGTCGGACTTTGGTAGCTCCTCAAAAGTCGCTCCAAGTTTCTTTTGCCATTGGTCAGAGTTGGTCGGAATGGTTTTTTTACTGGGATCCGCTTGCGGCGCTGAGCACCCAGCGAGTGGCAATGTTAAAGACAGTGTTAAAGGCAGTGCTAATAGCCAAGTGCATAAAAAGGCTTTGCTGAAATACTGATGTAACTCACTCATTGTGTACCTCCTTGTCGGCCATAATGAATAACAATGAATAATGACTATTATTAATATACCTCGTTTAATTGTCTTTTGTGTTGAATTATGGCTAATGACTGTATTCAAATTCACAGACAGAAAAATAGGGATTTATCAAAGCCAAAAAAAGACTGAGCGCTATTAAGCAGACTCAGTCTTTTTTTGGAAATCAGTAAACTTTAACGGTTAAGAGTCACGCGCTTAGTCGTCGTTTTGCAGCTCAGACAATGGGTGAGTGATATTGTTATTATGGGTTACCACAATGGCTTCATCGATGATGCGTTGACTGACACCGCGCTTACGCAAGGTCTCGATAAATACTTCGTCATGCGCTAAGGTATAATCTTGATGGTCACGGTCTAGACCTTGACGAATATATAGACGAATCAGTCCTTGGATACGTTTAAATCCCAACTCCGATGAGGTCGCTTCTAACAGCTCAATCATTTCTTCAGACAAGCGAATACTGACCGGACGCATGATTTTTTGCGGATGATCAGAAAACTTATTTTTTATACGTACAGGTATCATAATAAACCATTACTTTTAGTGAGTAGGAGTAAAGCACTCAGACGAAAACTGACTCAATCAAACTATCCTTACCATACAACAAAAACGCCTAAAAGAACACCACGGCAGTGCTAATATTATTACCATAAAACGGGCAACATAAAAAAACCTTCATCAAATAATGATGAAGGTTTTTAGTATATGGCTCTCCAACCTGGGCTCGAACCAGGGACACACGGATTAACAGTCCGTTGCTCTACCAACTGAGCTATTGGAGAATAAGCGGTCATAACGACAAGTTCAACAAACATGATGCTAAAAAGCATTGCTTGTTTGCGTTAAGAGGAGCACATTTTAGCCAAGTAGTTATAGGCTGTCAACCTTATTACGCCATTAATTATAAATATTGTCGTAATCTGTCAAAAATAACCGGTAATCCCTGATAAAACGAACTGCTTTGGCACATTTTGACCTTTACAATTTTTATTTATTGGCTAGGGCGTGTCTTCAATTCACTCAATAGTCATGCTAAATGAGCTAAAAATAGCTGAAATCCTTATCTATGCAGAATGATTATAAAATCATAATTGCAATTTAATCAGATAAATCGTGTAGATTTTCGACTTAGTATTTTGAATAATAAGACAATCGTTTGTATGCAATGAAACAAAATAGCATAAACCAGCCCTTCACATTGCTAAATTATTTCTATACAATACCGACCGTATGGTTTCTTTAATGCATACTCAAACTATTTATGCAGACTAACTTATGCTTAATCGAGAAGATATGCATGATTTGAAGCAGGTATCTTAACTATGAGTCCTACCACTATTGCTTACGGCTACCTAGCCATTGCTATCATTTGTGAAGTGATTGGCACGACATTTTTAGTAAAGTCAGAGCAGTTTACGCGTTTGGTGCCGACCCTGATTATGGGCGTGCTTTATGCTATCTCGTTTTACTTGTTGACCCAAACTCTCAAAACCATTCCGCTTGGTATCGCTTATGCGCTGTGGGGCGGATTGGGCATTGTTTTGACCTCGCTCGTGGGCTTGCTGTTTTTTAAGCAAAATCTCGATACCGCAGCGGTGGTAGGCATTGCGATGATTGTCGGCGGTGTCATTGTAATGAACTTACTGTCTAACTCTGTGGTGCACTGACAGGTAGGTGAAAACAAACATGGAAATAAAGATGGAAACAGAAAACCCTTATAAACGTAAAAAACAGCCAGAAATGGTGCGCCGTGCACTGCTAGATCAAGCGGCACGAATCACGTTAGAGCAGGGGCTGTCTAAAGTGACCTTTCAAGCCGTTGCTGATGCAGTCGGGGTGACCAAAGGTGGCGTGATGCATCACTTTGCTACTAAGAATGCGCTCATTCTTGAAGTGTTTCATGATGCGATGGCGAAGTTTGAGGCAGAAGTCAATCAAGCTATGGCGCAAGACCCTGTGCGTTATGGTTCTTTCACCCGCGCTTATATCGATGCCACGATTAGCTTGGGCGAAAAAGGGCAGGAAGAGTTTGATAATCAAGCCACTTTGTATGTATTGATGCTGGGTGATAGCGAGCTGCGTGAGTTGTGGGCTGCGTGGTCGAATGAGCAATTGGAAAAGCATAAAGCAACCGATAATACTGAAACGCTATGTATGGTGCGTTTGGTCGCTGATGGTATTTGGCTTTCTGATTTTTCAGGAATTAATATATCGGACAAAAAATCATTACGCGCGCGTTTGATAAAGATGACGCAACCTGAGAATGATTAAAACATAGCTCTCAAATAACTCATTAAAAAAACCTTAAGAAAGAACCACGTAAATTTTATTTTTTAAAACTTAAACAATGACGAAATTATTTGGTATAAGCGCTTTTTATAAAGCTTTTGCCAGTCGTCGACAGGAGAACTCATGACAGATTCAAAGACAAACCCAAATCCGAACCCAAATCTAAGTAACTTAACAGACATTATCGATTTAGAACAAGTACAAACCGCTTATATTAACGGTCGCTATCTGGCTGTCGATGAAACGCTGACTACTTTTGAAGATATTAATCCAGCGACGGGTGAAGTGCTCGCCACTATTCAGCAAACGACCGATGAGCAGATAGACGAAGCGGTAAAAGCGGCGCAAAAAGGTCAAAAAATTTGGGCAGCGATGACAGCGGTTGAGCGCAGTCGCATTTTATTAAAGGCAGTTGCGATATTGCGTGAGCGCAATGATGGTTTGGCATTGCTCGAAACCAAAGATACGGGTAAAGCGCTTTCTGAAACCAAATATGTCGATATCGTCACTGGTGCTGATGTCGTTGAGTACTATGCAGGGCTCGCGCCAATGATTGAAGGTCGTCAGATTCCGCTGCGTGATAGCAGCTTTGTCTATACCCGTCAGGAACCACTCGGCGTGGTAGCCGGAATTGGCGCATGGAACTATCCTATCCAAATCGCTATGTGGAAGGCGGGTCCTGCGTTGGCCGCAGGTAATGCGATGATTTTTAAACCATCAGAAGTCACGCCATTAACCGCCTTAAAACTGGCAGAAATATTTACCGAAGCGGGTTTGCCAGATGGCGTCTTTAACGTCGTACAGGGTAACTACGAAGTTGGCGAAGCATTAACTCAGCATCCTGATATCGCCAAAGTATCGTTTACTGGCGGTGTGCCGACTGGTAAAAAAGTCATGTCGAGTGCAGCATCATCGTCGCTGAAAGACGTGACCTTAGAGCTTGGTGGTAAGTCGCCATTAATCGTATTTGAAGATGCCGATATCGATACCGCTGCTGATATCGCCATGATGGCGAACTTCTATAGCAGCGGTCAGGTTTGTACCAATGGCACGCGTGTGTTTATCCCTAAAGCGCTACAAGCCAAGTTTGAAGAGGCTATCTTAACGCGCGCCAATCGTATCAAATTGGGCGATCCAATGGATGAGAGCATCAATATGGGTCCAATGGTCAGCTTTACGCATATGGAAAGAGTACTTGGCTATATCGAGCAAGGTAAAAAGGGTGGCGCGCGTCTATTGACTGGCGGCGAACGTATCACGTCAGGCGAACTTGCCAATGGCGCGTTTGTCGCCCCGACGGTGTTTACCGATTGTAGCGATGATATGACTATTGTACGTGAGGAAATCTTTGGCCCAGTGATGTCGATATTGACTTATGAGACCGAAGAAGAAGTCATTCGCCGTGCCAATGATACCGAGTACGGCTTGGCAGCAGGGGTGGTAACCGCTGATTTGACTCGCGCACATCGAGTGATCGGTCAGATTGAAGCCGGTATTTGCTGGTTAAATACTTGGGGTGAATCACCTGCACAAATGCCAGTTGGCGGTTATAAGCATTCGGGTATTGGCCGTGAGAATGGCATTGAAGCCCTTGAGCACTATACACAGACCAAATCTATTCAAGTAGAGTTGGGCGCGTTTGAGTCTGTATTTTAATAAATTGTATTTTATTAATTCTTATTTTAAACAGACTATATTATGGAGCATTTTATGACAACAACCACACCTGAGTATGACTACATCATTGTTGGCGCAGGCTCAGCAGGAAATGTGCTGGCTACGCGTTTGACCGAAGATGCCAACATTAAGGTGTTGCTGTTAGAAGCGGGTCGTCCAGACCATCGCTTAGACTTTCGCACGCAGATGCCAGCGGCGCTCGCCATGCCGTTGCAAGGGACGACTTATAACTGGGGCTACAAAACCGATCCCGAGCCGAATATGAATAATCGCGTGATGGACTGCGGTCGCGGTAAAGGTCTTGGCGGCTCATCGTTGATTAATGGTATGTGCTATATCCGTGGCAATGCGCTCGATTTTGACGATTGGGCGAAAATTAAAGGCTTGGAAGATTGGACTTATTCAGACTGTCTGCCTTACTTTAAAAAGCTAGAAAACTGCGACGCTGGCGAAAACGATTATCATGGCGTCGGTGGTCCAGTTGAGATGACTACTTCAAAGCCAGGAGTCAATCCGCTGTTTGAAGCGATGATTGAAGCGGGCGTGCAAGCTGGCTATCCAAGCACTGATGACCTAAATGGCTATCAGCAAGAAGGCTTTGGGCCAATGGATCGCTTTGTGACGCCCAATGGTCGCCGCGCATCAACGGCTCGCGGTTATCTTGACCGTGCCAAGCAGCGTAGCAATATCACGATTTTGACTGGTGCATTGACTGATGTGATTTTGTTCGATGGCAAGCGTGCTGTCGGTGTCAAAGTAGAACATCAAGGTCAAACTAAAAACTTTTACGCATCTCGTGAAGTGATTGTTTCATCGGGCGCGATTGCCACACCGCAACTGTTGCAGCGCTCTGGCATTGGTCCTGGTCAATGGCTTAAAGATTTGGACGTGACTGAGATTTTAGATTTGCCGGGTGTCGGTAATAATCTACAAGACCATTTAGAGCTGTATATGCAGTATGAATGTAAGCTACCGGTCTCAATTGCACCTGCCAATAAATGGTGGAACAAGCCAGCGATTGGTGCGGAGTGGTTATTTATGGGTACTGGTCTTGGCGCGTCTAATCAGTTTGAAGGCGGCGGTTTTATTCGTACCGATGAGAAGTTTACCCATCCTAATATCCAGTATCATTTCTTACCGTTAGCGGTGCGTTACGACGGTCGCAGTGCAGTGAACTCTCATAGTTTCCAAGCACACGTCGGTTCATTGCGCTCGCCAAGTCGTGGTCGTGTCAAGCTGACCTCAAAAGACCCAAGCGCGCATCCAAGTATCTTATTTAACTATATGTCTCATGACCAAGACTGGCAAGAGTTCCGTGCTGCCATGCGCATCACTCGTGAGATTATGCATCAGCCAGCGCTTGACCCTTATCGTGGACGTGCTATTGCGCCGACCGATGATCTAGTGACCGATGCGCAGTTAGATGAATATGTCCGTAACCATAGTGAGACGGCTTATCATCCTTCTTGTACTTGTCCAATGGGCGAAGGTAATGATTCGGTCGTCAATGGCGAAGGGCTAGTGCACGGTATTAGTGGCTTGCGAGTCGTTGATGCGTCTATCATGCCAAATATAATTAGTGGTAATCTTAACGCGACGACTATTATGTTGGCAGAAAAAATCGTTGATAAGATGCGCGGTGTACAGCTGCCACGCTCAACAGCGGACTATTATACGGCCAATGATGCACCATTGAGAGCTGAGCCGATGCGTGCTTATGGTTCTGTTTAAATTAAATATTAATAAGAAGGCCTTTTTACATAAAGGTCTTTTTTATCCGCGCTAATGTTAAGCAGATGAAGCTTTTAAGGCTGCCTCTGTTTATCGTTTGCTTTGCTATTTTTCTAACAGTTTAAAGGTAGCAAATTTTATTTATTGGTACTGCTTTGTGCGTCATGCGGTTATTTATATGTCATGCGGTTATCAGTCATAAAGTTATGACGGACAAAGCAATATCAGACCCTGTTTAATTTACCTATTGAGGTCTTTTATGTACAGCTCGCCATCAAAAGATGCGACGAAACCCCTGACTCTAAATAAGACGGTTTTTTTAGGTTCAGCTATTATTTCTATTTTATTAATCATCTGGACAATTGCGTTTCCAGATTATAGTGAGGCATTATTAAGCTCAAGTATGGCATGGGTATCAGAGAGCTTTGGCTGGTATTACATGTTGGTGGTTGCTGCTTATAGTATATTTGCGTTATTTGTTGGCTTCTCCAAGTATGGCGATATCAAGCTTGGTCAAGATCACGAAAAAGCCCAGTTTCCCTTTTTAGCGTGGGCCGCGATGCTGTTCTCTGCTGGTATCGGCATTGATTTATTGTTCTTTGGTGCGTCTGAGCCGTTGATGCATTATCTAACGCCACATACGGGGCTCGAGCCTGCCAGTGAGGCGGCCATGCGTGAAGCACTTGCGCAGACCTTTTTACATTGGGGTCTACATGGCTGGGGCATTTATGCGCTAATCGGGATGGCATTGGCGTACTTTGCTTATCGCAAAAACATGCCACTCGCGTTACGTTCACCACTGACGCCTATCTTTGGCGAGCGCTTAATTAAAGGCTGGCTTGGTGATGGTATCGATACCTTTGGTGTGGTTTGTACCTTGATGGGTATTGCGACCAGTTTGGGTATTGGTGTATTGCAAGCCAATGCGGGTTTGACTCATGTGTTTGGGATTGAATCCAGCAAAATGGTTCAAACCTTTATCATCATAGGTGTGGTCGCTGCCGCAGCGATCTCTGCGATGACTGGTGTGGAAAGAGGCGTCCGCCGTTTATCCGAATTTAATATGCTATCGTCGATATTGCTATTAATCGCGATATTGGTGATGGGTAACACGGTATATTTGCTGAATACCTTTACCCAAAATATTGGTCAATACTTCCAAACCATCGTTTTCAAAACCTTTGATGTGTATGCCTATGACGGTACTGCTGGTGCCGATTGGAAATCAGGCTGGACGATATTTTTCTGGGCATGGTGGGTCGCTTGGGCGCCATTTGTAGGTTTGTTTATCGCGCGTATTAGCCGTGGTCGTACCTTGCGTGAGTTTGTGTTTGGCGTGATGTTTATCCCACTTGGTTTCATTTTTGCATGGTTCTCTATCTTTGGTAATTCAGCGATAGATTTGGTCGCCAATGGTGCAACCGAGCTTGGCGAAATCGCTGTTAATGATGCAGCGATGGGTATGTTTGCCTTGTTTGAGTACTTTCCTTACAGCGAAGTGCTATCATTTGCCGGTGTTGTGATTGGGTTAGTATTCTTTGTGACTTCAGCTGACTCAGGCGCTTTAGTATTGGCGAACCTAAGCTCAAGAGGCATGACCAATGATACCGACGCACCAGTTTGGTTACGCTTATTTTGGGCAGCAGCGACCGGTCTTATTACCTTAGGCTTATTGTTTGCTGGTGGTTTTGCCTCATTACAGTCAGTATCTGTGATTGCCGGTTTGCCATTCTCGCTTATTTTAGTCCTTTATATGGTGGCGATGTGGAGATCATTAAAAGAAGAGGGTAATAAGCGCAAAGCCAGTACGATTGGTACGGCTAACGTGCTCGATAGCGGTAAGAGCTGGAAAGCTCGCTTGCAACGTATTGTCAGCTTCCCTAAACATGCACAAGTTGAACGGTTTTTACAAAATGTGGTCAGACCTGCCATGACGGAAGTTGAAAAAGAATTTGCCGCAGGTGGTTTAAAGACGTCTTTGGATATCCGTAACCCTGAACATATCGGGCAAGATATAGATGAGGGTATGGACGAGAGTAGCGGTCAAATAGATGGTCTCAAATTGCGTGTTGGACATGGCGATGAAGATGACTTTATTTATGAAGTTAATTTGATCAAAGCTGAGCGTCCTAACTTCACATTGAGCACCTCAACTAAGAATGCAGAGTACTATTATCGTGCCGAAGTGTTCTTAAGCGAAGGCTCGCAAGAGTATGACTTGGTGGGCTACTCTAAAGAGCAAGTATTGGTCGATATCTTAAATCAGTACGAGCGTCATTTGCAGTATCTACATTTAGAGCGTTAATGGATTCATTGGCAATCGCGTATAAAACTATCTATACGTAGTAGGTTCTAAATAAAAGTATTGTAAGAGATAACCCCATAAGTTGGATTCAACTTATGGGGTTTATTTATGAACCAATGATAGGCAGATAGTAGATATAGGGTAAAATCTAGACAGACAAAATTTGAAGTACCAGCAAAGGATAAATTTGTGACCACACTCAAGTACATCGCTCATTATTCTGAGCAAATTCAAACCCAAGCCGCGTTACTCATTAGTGAAGGTAAACTGGGCGCTTATCTAGCAAAAAAGTATCCTATTCAGCACCAAGTACAAAGCGATAAAGCACTTTATCAGTATATCAATGAGATAAAAAACCAATATATGCGCAAAGTTGGCCCGTTATCGAATGTCAGTTATAGCAGTAAATTAAAAGTCTTAAAACATGCGCTGGGTATTCATACCACTCAGTCTCGCGTACAGGGCAGTAAGCTGAAATCGCATAATAGCATCACCGTGGCGAGCTTATTTCAAGAAGCGCCGCCTGAGTTTTTGCGCATGATTGTTGTGCATGAGTTGGCACATTTTAAAGAGCATGAGCATAACAAAGCGTTTTATCAATTATGCTGCCATATGGAGCCTGAATATCACCAGTTTGAGCTAGATACGCGGCTTTGGTTGCACTGGCGAGAGTTGTAGCCCTAATAACGTTCATAGTAATCTTAATAACAGCCATATAAATATCGTGTCCTTTTCTGTGGCAATCATCTGAGCCGCTAGGGCGTGTCCTCAATTCAATTGATCATATCTAAACGGGCTAAAAATGGCTAAATTTTGCCAAACATCGTTAAATAGCTGGTTAATATCCCGATATTATCTGCGCTATTTTCCTTGTTTGACTGCAATTTATCTCATTTTTATCACCATTTTTAAAATGAGGACACGCCCTAGAATTACGTTATAATCCTAACCAAATAATCTATACCCCAAGTTAATAAAAGGTTGTAAGCAATGATTAATACCAAAATATATAAATCTATTTATAAGTTAGCTGAAGAGTTATTGGAGGCCGACCGTATAGGCAATCAAGCAGCGTTTGATGCGTTTTATGCTGAGCTAAAAGCCATCTGTACTGATAACGAAAACACAGACAAAGATCATCCAGAGCAGTGGGAAACGCTTGCTGACTTTACAGAAGATTTGGACGAAGCACTGGTCCTTTATGACAAAGCACTAACCAAAGCGACCGCGATTAATTCGAAAGACCACATGTCATCGATTGCCTTTTCTATGGCGGTGCTACAGATTGAACTGGGCGAAAAGGAAGCGGCTATTCAAAATTTACAGAATGCCAAAATTACCGCCAATAAAATTGAAGATAAAGAGTTTAAAGTTGAGATAGATGAGCTGCTTACTAAACTATTGGCTGAATAATCTTTATTGAGCAGGAATGATTTGTTATGCAAAACCTACCTATTGTGATTGTTGGCGGTGGCTTAAGTGGTCTATATGCGGCATTTTTATTAGAGCAACGAGGCATCGATTATATATTGCTTGAGGCACGTGATAGAGTGGGCGGGCGCATCGCTATTGCGAAATCATCAGTAGATCAGAATGCTAGTAGTCAAAGTGTGGATAATGAAAAATCAAACGATGGCTTCGACTTAGGGCCCTCGTGGTTTTGGCCAGAGTATCAGCCGCAATTAAGTGATTTGATTGAGGCATTAGATTTGACACGTTTCGCTCAGTTCGAAGAAGGCGACATGATGGTTGAGCGTGCTGCCAATGAGTTACCTAGCCGTACTCAAAGCTATCAGAGTTCGCCACCATCTATGCGCCTCGTGGGTGGAATGACGGCTCTAACTGATGCTTTATACGCGCGCTTAGATGCCAAGCGTATCGTAACGCGACAGATAGTAAGGCGCTTAACCAAGACTGATCACTATATCAAAATAGAGAGCGAATGCAGCTCTGAACACATGACAAATGGTCAAATAACTACTTATCGAGCGCAGCATGTGTTGCTTGCGCTACCGCCTCGCTTGGCGGTCAGTAATATCATATTTGAACCTGCTTTACCGCTAGATGTAGCAAATGAATGGCAAGAGACTGCGACGTGGATGGCGCCACATGCCAAATATGTGGCGGTTTATGATTCACCATTTTGGCGGAATCAAGGACTATCGGGTTCAGCGCGCAGTGCAGTAGGACCGCTTACTGAGATTCATGATGCGTCCTTGCTAGAGGGCGATGGGGCATTATTTGGCTTCTTTGGGGTTCCTGCTCATGTTCGCCAAAGCGTCTCTGAAACAGAGCTGAAAGCCCATTGCCGAGCGCAGCTGGTACGTCTATTTGGGGTGCAGGCAGAGACACCAACGGCTGAATATCTAAAAGATTGGGCGCAAGACCCATTGACTGCAATACCTGCTGATGCCAGTGGCACAGATCAGCATGCCGTAGCACCTACTGCCAAGCCAAAAACAGGCATATGGCAAGATGGTATAACGGGCAGCGCAAGTGAATGGTCAGAAGCATTTCCTGGTTATATCGCTGGTGCTATCGACGCAGCAAATAGGGCGGTACAAACTTTGCTTGATGTTATATTGTAGTCTGCAATTATTTGCCAATACATGGCGAAATTGTCTAACCTAGAACGACTAGGCGTCAAAAATTTCACTGCGTATTGTCTAAAAAATAGCCACCGCCACTGCCACATTTGAATGTTCAACAGACCCTAGACACTAAAAAAATAACCCAACCTTATTAAGAAATCGGCCTATAAAAGACCGATTTTTTGGTTAATTATTTGATGAGGTCGTACGGACAATAGTATGTTCAGCATCCTCTAAATCTACATCTAAAACTTAAAAGAACGATTTATCAAAAGTCTGCTTTAAGCTCTTAGGCTCTTGGCGTTTGACATCATTAAGTTTATGACGAGTCTCCGACGCGATCTGATAAGCTTTTAGGCGCGACTGTTGTAGATTACCAATAGGCCGGTTTTCTGCTAAGCAGCGAAACGGTGTAAAGGACAAGTTCTCCATAATCTCAAAATTGCCATCATCTGGCACATCTTGACACGGAATCGTCAATGTTGCGACCGTCACAAAGGGCGCGTCAGACTCTTTCCATTCAGTCGTAATCTCTTCAATGGGTTGCTTTTTCAGGTTACGGCAAAGCTGAATCTGGACGTCAAACTGATAATCATGCTCACGTATCTCTTCGATGATCAATGGACGAATCGCTTCTTGGCTTGCGTTAACATCTAAATCACGGCGAGTTATCTTCTTAGTAGATGCTGCTGTTGGCGTAACTCTGATTTTGGCCATGTAATCACCATGACGTACTACTCCTTGCGAGTGAAAATCGTAAAGTAAGGTGTTTTTAGACTCAATCGTCGTAAAACCGCCGAGCGCTTTAAACGTTTTAAATGATTCTTTGCTTGGTAGTCTTGAGCCGTAATTGGTTAGCCAGTTAAAAGCCAGTTTTGCTTTGCCTCTCGCGCCTTTTTCAGCATACTCCGGTAGCTCTAAAAAAAGCTTAGAGATATAGGCATAATCTTCGATTCTATTACAGAAGAACACCGGATGATTGATCAAGTTAAAATCAAAAGTCGTACTATCTTCTTCACCTGGTGCTAGCTTCTCGCCCGGTACATCAAAAACTTTGATAGCCAGTCCTTGTGCTAACCCTAATTTACGGTCAGGTGAAACGCGTGAGGCGCCATTAGAAAAACGAATCACGGCATCATGAATGCCTGATGTGGCATACAGACCTTGGGCATATTCTTTTGGGATATTATCCAAAATCTCAAACTTAGCTTTGAGTGCGCAATAGCCTTTGGCATGGGCATCGCGGGTATGGTAACCAATATTACTGGCATCGTCGCTCCTAGCGATGTATTTCTTGATATCATCGGTAATCACACGAATGTTCTGCTCATCTTTTGCTGTTAGCTGAATATACTTAGCATCGTAAGGCGTAAATTTGGCTTTAAATAATTTCTTTAACATGGTTTTTCCTATTTATTATAATAGTGGGGGTGTTGAAATGGTTGAACAGCACCGAGAGATAGATTGATAAAAAGTTTATAGCTTTTATTTAAAGAGCGAACAATTGTAAGATATAAATAAGTAATAGAATGTACGAAACCTGTAGGATTATTATCCTATTACGACAGCTGGCTGATCCATTTTAGTGCTGATAAGCTTGGTATAAATAAATACTCACCGCCGTACAAGGTATTAAAAGTTTCGATACCATGATAGCGTTTGCGAATAGGATCATCAGGCACAGTAAAAGTATTCGCATCGCTGTTTTTATTACTATGATGCAAACCTATCATTGGATCTTTTTCTTCTCCTAGGCTCATAAAGTTGCCGTCGTTAATCCACTGTGATTGTAAGAATTCGACTGTTTCCATCGCATGAGCATTGATACCAATAAAAAATAAACCGCGCTCTTTGCCATCGTCTTCGGTCACATCAGGCGGTAATACTTCGCCAAAGCCGACGCTACGTCTGACAATTCTATGAATTCGTACATCAGATAAAATAAAGTCCTTACTGTCTCTTGGGTTCATGCGCCGTGCATGGGCACCGAAGGGACATTTTTTACCGTAGGGATCGTCTTTATAGCCGAAATCATTGTTACGGCTTGCATCGTCTCCCAACGCTTCGTCATCATGATCAGGGGACAAGTCGAGGGGCGCACCAGAACGCCAGCGTCCCCACATTTTTGCGCCTAAAAGCTCAGCTTCTTCCTCGCTATCGGTGTTATCTTTGCGGAATTTATTGAAGGCAGCAACATGGCTATTATAAGCACGTAGTACCATAAACGAGCCATTTTTGCCCAAGATCTCTGGCTGCGGCATCGGTGGAATCGTGCCAGCTTCTCCTTCATAACCCAAGACAAACTCACCCGCTGCGATGGCTTCGTTCGTGCTACTCGGCGGCGTTTGGATACCACTGCCTTTAATCTCTGGATTACTGATACCATCACGATAGCCAAAGACATTTTTGACATTGTTGTCAGAACCAAAATCGTGTTCCATGAGGATTTCGATATCACCGTTGGCAGGATGCTCATAGTCGATATGCGTTTGCATGTTTTCTTTTAGTTCAGCAAGTTTTGCTTGCCATTTTTCTTTGCTATCGGCAATGATTGCAGCGCAAACATGGATATCCCCTTTATCACCAAAAGGTGCCATCCAGTTTTCAGGATCATTGCCATCGGTATCGCGCAACTTATCGGCACGATTCGCCATACCTGCTTTAAAGGAATCAGGAAAACTCTCTAAGGAGGATTGCGGCACACCCAATGCTTCTAGCCCCTCATAAGTCATAACGATAGACAGTGTCGCTTGCATGTCTTTATGCCACTCTTTGCTGCCCGTCACATCGGGCAAAACTTGGGCAAGCATTTGTCGTCCAACGGCGGCATTATTGACTTTGACGGCGATAACTGTACCGAAATAAGGGCTAGGGCGCTCACGCAAAATAAGAGATTGAATGTCTTCTAGCTGCATATCGACCAGATTGGGATTGAATACGCCGCGCGCTTTACGGGCAAACATCTCAATATTATCGCCAACGTCTTCTTTAATAATTTGGAGCCACGAATCGAATTTACTGTCTTCAATACGATTGCCAAACTCATCTTTTAAGTCATGCAACTTATTGGTCAACTCTGTTAGTGGTTTTTTATTATTAATATTACTCATAGGTAAGCCTACTTTTAAAGGATTCTTCTACAATACAAAGTTATTGAAAATTAGACGTTTTTTAAGGTTAAGACTGCGCATCATCCAAAGCTTTATTGATACCTTTGACAATACGGTCTTGACGGCGAATATCTTGAATAGTGAGATGAGGGACACCAACGTACCAAGCCGCCGCTGTAATCTGATGGTCTAAAATAAACTGTTTGACGCTTGGGTCTTTGATACCAGGCCAGCCTTCGACACTACCAAATAAGATGTCCATCAACTCAGGAATTTTGGTCGCAAAATCATCAATGTATGGATCCCAATTTCCATCATAAGCCGTGCAAAATAGCACTCGAGTATCATTATCTAAAAACGCAAAACGCAGATCGTGCAGCGTACCTACTCGCGTAGCGCCTTTGAGGTTGCCACCTGCAATTTTTAAGATTTCTTTTAAACGCTCTGCTCCGCCTTCTTTTAAAGGGGCGATAACGGTAAGCTCAGACACTTTGCCTGACTTAAGACCTTTTTCTCCGGCATTGCTGGTCGAGTGATCGTAGCTATCATCACCGCCTTCTTTTATATTGGCCATTAACAGCTCAGCACGCAGCTTAAAAGCATCTATGGATTCGGTAATTTTAGTTTTTAAATCTTCAGAATTATCGATAATACGTTCTTTATTTTCTGTGGTGTGCATCGTGATTGTCTCCTAATTATTATTTTTAATAGCCCTGTGTTTAATGGCTAATTCCTCAATAGTTAACTAATTCTGATAGTTACCTGAGAAATAAATTCATCATAAATATAGCAAACTTAAAAAATGTTTCAAAGCACAGCAATCTAACTCAACAAAAAAATAAAATTCATTAACGTGAATGCTTATATATTTAGAAAAATAATAAATATGACGTTTCTAGTGAGTCACTGTCATTTTCTTTGTTCAGTGAGTAAGGGTTCAATAAATGACAGTTTTTAATAAAATAGCGTTTTTAACTTTTTTATTGAGTCGAATGCGAGCCGTTAAGTTCTATTGTGCGCTAGGATTTTTTAGCGTAGGCAGGTACAATATGACTATCAACCATACCTTGATTAAGGATAAGACAGGCATGCAAGTAATTGCGGCGCTGTCTTTATTTTTTTATCGCACCCTCTATTGGAGTTCCTATGTCTATTGCGTCTACTGCCCAAGCGTCCGCCACCGTATTGGATGGCAAAGCACTTGCCAAACAAATAGAACAGCAACTGCGCACGCGCGTGGATGCTATCAAGGATAAAACTGGACGTACACCAAGCTTAGCGACGATATTGGTCGGTGATGATCCCGCCTCAGCGACTTATGTGCGTATGAAGGGCAATGCCTGTAAGCGCGTCGGCATGGATTCTATCCGCGTTGAGATGCCGAGTATCACGACCACAGAGCAGCTCTTGGCAAAGATAGATGAGCTTAATAACAATCCTGACGTTCACGGTATCTTGCTACAGCATCCAGTTCCTGAGCATATCGATGAGCGCGCTTGCTTTGAGCAGATTGACTTGGCAAAAGACGTCGATGGCGTGACTTGTCTCGGCTTTGGTCGTATGGCCATGCAGCAGTCGGCCTATGGCTCATGTACACCGCAAGGCATCATGCATTTATTAGCGCATCACGGTATTGAGCTGGCAGGTAAAGAAGCAGTCGTCGTCGGGCGTAGTGCTATTTTGGGTAAACCAATGGCGATGATGCTATTGAATGCCAACTGTACAGTGACTATTTGTCATTCAAGAACACAGGATTTAGCCGCTCATATTCAGCGCGCTGATATCGTGGTTGGAGCAGTGGGCGTGCCTGAATTGATTCAAGCTGCGTGGATTAAAGCGGGCGCGGTGGTCATCGATGCAGGTTTCCATCCAACGGATAATGGCGGCGTCGGTGATATCGAGATGCAGAGTGTGGAAAGCATCGCCAGTGCTTATACGCCTGTACCAGGTGGCGTGGGCCCAATGACGATTAATACCCTTATTCGCCAAACTGTTGATGCCGCTGAAAAAGCCGCCGGTTTAGATATCAGTTAATAAGTTAATCATAAGAGCACGGATTGCCGATAGATAAGAAGCCTGAGCCTATACAGACTCAGACTACATCAACCCCTTTACCGTTGATAGGATCTAACATGGCTAAAAAGAACGTGGGTATTCATGAGCGATTGCAAAATATTGGTAGAGAGTTCGTCGATATCTCTCATTACATAATCTTATTTTTAATCAGTGTGGTCGTGGTTTGGGCTGCGGGCAAAGAGTTTATTGGCATTATCCAAAAAGGCTCAGCGGACTTAAAAGATATCTTGATGTTGTTTATTTATCTTGAACTGTTGGCCATGATTGGTATTTATTTTAAGACCCATCGTCTGCCGGTACAGTTTTTGATATTTATCGCCATTACGGCTTTGTCACGACATTTGGTAGTCGATGTGCAGGCCGTATCAGACTACTTCCATCTGTGGCTACTGGCGACGATTTCTGTGGCTATTATGGTACTGAGCGCCTCTATTGTGGTGCTAACGTGGACGGCAAAAACGTTTGGTCGTCCAGAAGACAATCTCGATCGGAAGTATGCCAACTTGGCTATCAAGGCGCTTCTTCCTGATAATGCTCAAGCGCCCGATAGTCATACCAAGCACCGCCGTGAATAATGTCCATTACACCTAATTGACGTAGAATGAGCATAAAAAAAGGGTTGCCAATGGCAGCCCTTTTTTATACTTTTTATTTTATATTACAACCATTTTAATCTCTTAAAGTTGTAATACAAGTAACTACATAGAGTGATGATTACTGCCATAATGACAAAGTAAGAATACTTCCAATGCAGCTCAGGCATAAAGTCGAAGTTCATTCCGTAGATACCAGCGATGGCTGTCGGTACTGCCAAGATACCAGCCCACGCTGCAAGCTTACGCACGACTTCGTTCTGTCCCATATTGACCATTGCCATATAGGTATTCATCACGACGCTGAGCATTTCATTGAGACCATTGATGGCATCTAAAGAGTGCAATAGATGGTCATTGACGTCGCGAAAGTAAGGCTTGGCTGCTTGCGAGAACCCTGAGATTAACTCGCTCTTTTTGTGATTGATAAAGAAGCTACAGATGTCTTGCACTGGTAAAATAATGGCACGCATGTGTACCAGCTGCGATTTGAGCTCATAGAGGTTTTTTAGGGTGCTTTTATCGAACTCGTAGGTAAATACATAGCGTTCCTGCTCACGCAAGTAGCGACCCAAACGATCGGTAATCGGCATATAGTTATCCACGATAAAATCGAGAATAGCATGCAGGACAAATATCGGTCCCATACGCAGCTTTTCAGGACGACGATGGCAATGTTCACGCACAGGAGCGTAAGAGTTGGATGGGCCATTACGAATGGTAATCAGGTAGTTTTTGCCCATAAATATCGCTGTCGTACCGTAGCGAATGACATTGTCTTCAAGTTTCGCCGTACGCAGCACCACAAACACCATATCGTTGTCGTAGTTTTCGACTTTGGCGCGCTGATGATCGGCAAAAGCATCTTCAATCGCCAGCTCATGTAAACCAAAAGCGTCTTGAACTTTGACCATGGTTTCTAAGCTAGGATCATACAGACCGAGCCAGACAAATTGACCATTGTTGCTCAAACAGCGATTGACGTCATTTAAGGCTATTTGATCGAGTTTTTCGCCAGTTTTACGCGAGTAGGAGTAACAGCTGACCACTTCATCTGTGCTGCTATATTCGATATCTTCATAACGCTCAGAGTCTGGATCATAGACCGTCATGGTTTCAATCGTATCTTCGGCAGTGGCGTCAGTATCGCCGTAGATATAGCTGTCATAATTGTCTAAATAAAGATGCTCGTCGTGCATATCGGCATAAATACGACTGACGTTAGACTCAGGTGTAATACGCGCCGTTTTTTTGATCAATTGGTCATCATCATTGTCCATACACCCTCCTTTAATAAAATAAAAGCCCGCGCCAAGCAAACCTTTTTATCCGTTTAACCGTTGTCATTATTAACGGCTACCATTTATTAACGGCCGTCATTTATTAAAAACTAACCATTATTAAACAGTAGTCATTGTTAAGTACTAACCACTAACCATTAATCGTATCCGTTAAAGCGCATAGCTTTTTAGGGTGTCGATATCGACTAAGCTCAATAAGCTTTCGTGACACGCTTCGAGTTTTATTGGTGGTGCAATATCGAAGTCTAGCGCTTCGACCCAGCGTAAGGCGCAGATACACCAGTAATCACCAGGCTGTAGACCTGCAAAGTTATACTCAGGTAGCGGGGTAATGAGATCGTTGCCACGACTGGCGGAGAAGTTTAAAAACTCACTGGTCATCTTGGCGCAAACGGTATGTTGACCGACATCGTGATTGCCAGTATGACAAAAGCCATTGCGATAAAAACCGGTGATAGGATCAAAGCAACAACTGGCAAGAGCAGTGCCTAAAACGTTGCTTTGGTTGATGGCTGGGTTTGGATGATAATCAGATGACATAAGGCTTCCGAGATAAAAATATAGGATAGTGTACCATGAGTCTGGGTCGAAGGCGTGGTTCTCGCCATGCTCATGACTGTCTTTATTATACAGGGATAATGTTAACATTCTTAGGCGCACAGCGATGTATCTAAGGTGAATATAATCGTTGTCTTTGTAGCAGCGATGTCCCGAAATTAGATGGTGATTGTGGCGAATTGTCACTAGGCGAACCTTAACTGCTATGCTAAACTAAAGCATAAAGTGCCTTGATTATTTATCGTCGTTTATTAGCGCATAAAGATACTCGTCTTATCTTCCGAACTTATACTTATTACTCACCCTTTTGCGGTTACCTAGTTTGTTTATAAATAATTGGGTCAACGATGTTGCGCGTTAAAAATAAAAACGCCCAGCGTCAATGCAATTGTAAAGATAACCTTTAAGTACCGCATCAGTACCGCGTTTTTGGTAAGCGATACGCCAAACAAGGATTTATTGTGTCTGTCAGTTCTGATTCTGCAAAACCTGTCCAGTCAAATATTGCCAACAAAGCAGCGACTCAGTCCGCTGATCACAACGCCGCACCCAACCGTTTACCTTATTTGAGCAATTTCGCCAGCGACGTTGCCAACAGCTGGTTGCTGCCTGATGGGGTGGTCGATGTATTGTTCGAAGACGCCCAAAAACAAGAAGTGCTCAGGCACAAGCTTACACAGCAACTGATTACGCATGGCTATCAGTTGGTCAATCCACCGATGATTGAGTTTACTGAGTCGCTGCTCAGTGATGCCTCAGAAGATCTAAAGCGTCAAACCTTTAAAATCATCGATCAGCTGACCGGTCGCCTAATGGGTGTGCGCGCGGATATTACTCCGCAGATTTTGCGTATTGATGCGCATCACGGCGGCACAGGTATCGCGCGTTACTGCTATGCAGGGGATGTGATTCATACCTTGCCATCAGGGCTTTTTGGTTCGCGCACACCGTTGCAATTAGGTGCTGAGATATTTGGTTGCGCCTCGCTTGCGGCAGATATTGAGCTTATAGATGTGTTGTTTACGATGCTCAATAGTCTCAATATGAGTGCCGCGCTACACATCGATTTGGGTCACGTGGCGATATTCAAGCGTTTGGCTGAATTGGCCGAATTGCCTGAGCATGATACTCAGCAATTGATGAACTTGTATGCCAATAAGAATTTGCCAGAGCTAAAGCGCGTCTGCCAAGCGTTACCGATGGGCGATGACTTTTACGCATTGGCACGTTTTGGTCATGATATGGCGCATTTATTGGCAAAATTGTCAGCGACGGCGCAGCAGGATACACAGATTGCTACTGCTGTTGACGAGTTACAGCGCCTAACTGCCCATCTGCAAGAGCAGTGGCAGTGTCCGGTCAGTATCGATGTGACAGAACTGTCAGGCTATCATTATCATACGGGTATTGTCTTTAACGGCTATATCAATAGTGAGACCCAGCCGCTAGTACGCGGTGGGCGTTTTGATGGTATGCAAAGTTATAGCCAGCAGCCACGTGAAGCGACCGGTTTTAGTATGGATGTCAGTCGTTTGCTTGCCCATACGCAGCTTGATGCGCCAAGTATTGTATTGGTGGATTATGCCGCCTTGCACAATGCTGATAAGACTCAAAAGCAGACGTTGTTACAACAAGTTGAAAGCTTACGTCAGCAAGGCTACCGCGTTACCATGCCATTAGATGCGCAAGATAGTCCCGCAGATGTCACGCACCGTTTGGATTTTGCTGATAATCAGTGGCAACTAAAAACCCTTTAGCTGTAGCAGATTTTAAGTAAATAGCCGCCAGTGTAAGAAAAAATCATCATGCTAAGCGCTTTCGAAAAATACGTTAGTACTTAGCAAAACAGATAGTAAATACCTTAAAACTGTCTTAGGTTATAAGCAGTTTTAACATCATTTTAGTTTTTTAACCGTTATTGCACACACCTCAATACATAAAGGTAAGGATTGATCATGGGTAAGAATGTCGTAGTTTTGGGTAGCCAATGGGGCGATGAAGGTAAGGGTAAAATCGTCGATTTACTCACCGAAAAAGCCTCAGCAGTTGCTCGCTTTCAAGGCGGTCACAATGCAGGTCACACGCTAGTTGTCGATGGCAGAACCACGGTCTTGCATTTGATCCCATCAGGTATCTTACGTGAAGGCGTGACGTGCTTCATCGGTAATGGCGTGGTGTTAGCACCAGACGCATTGCTCAAAGAAATGAAAGAGTTAGAAGACAACAACGTGCCGGTACGTGAGCGTCTGCGCATCTCACCAAACTGCCCATTGATTATGCCATATCACGTCGCACTTGATCAGGCGCGTGAAGCCAAGCGTGGTACTGGCAAAATCGGTACAACAGGTCGTGGTATCGGTCCTGCCTATGAAGACAAAGTGGCGCGCCGTGCGATCAAGCTTGCTGATTTATTCCGTGATGATTTAGAAGAAAAACTACGTAACTTAATCGAATATCATAACTTCCAACTGACCCAGTATTATAAAGTTGACGCGATTGATTTTGATGAAACATTTAAGCTTTGCCAAGAGTGGAAAGTAGAAATCAAAGGCATGGTTACTGATGTAACTGAAGACCTCAATCAATTGCGACTGGCTGGCAAGAACCTGATGTTCGAAGGCGCACAAGGTACATTGCTTGATATCGATCATGGTACTTATCCGTTTGTGACCAGCTCAAGCGTCACCGCGGGCGGCGTATCGACTGGTACGGGTATTGGTCCATTGTACTTAGACTACGTATTGGGTATCACCAAAGCTTATACCACCCGTGTTGGTAGTGGTCCGTTCCCAACTGAATTGTTCGATGATGTTGGCGCGCATTTAGCTCGAGTTGGTCATGAATTTGGTGCGACGACAGGTCGTGCACGTCGCTGTGGTTGGTTCGATGCCGAAGCCTTGCGCCGTGCAGTGGTATTGAACTCACTATCAGGTATTTGCTTGACCAAGCTTGATGTCCTAGACGGACTTGAAGAGCTGCTCATTGGGGTAGGCTATGACGTGCCAGATACGGAGTTTGCTGGCGCGCATGATGCTGAATTCTATGAGTCAGTGACGCCAAAATACGAAACGCTACAAGGGTGGAGTGAGTCAACGGTTGGTATCACCAATTATGACGACTTGCCAGAAAACGCCAAAATATATATCAAACGTATCGAAGCATTGATTGATTGCCCAGTCGATATTATCTCAACCGGTCCTGACCGCGAAGAGACCATCGTATTGCGTGACCCATATGATGCGTAAGTAGTGTTAAAAAACTACTATTAATAGGTAGATTGAGCGATAAAACCCCAGTGCTGAGCATTGGGGTTTTTTTTGCATGAAAAAATAGACTTGCTAACATTATTTTGGTTTAATTCGGTGTATTATGTCATCAGTGGCTTTAATTTTATCAATACACGAAAAGGAAAACGTGATGAAAACGAATATTCTTAAGCATTCCGTTCGCAAGACGTCTTTAGCGCTGTTAACTTCTGCAGCTTTTATGATACCTATGCTTTCTTGGGGCGCTGAAAATTGTGATAATCCTAATAATGACTTTGATGGTTTGTACTGTTTAACAAAGGTATATTTGCAAGCCGATAAAGAGCTGAATAACTCTTATAATAAGTTGAGCAAACAGCTCAATAAAAAGCAAAAATCCACGCTAAAACGTGGACAACTGGCTTGGATACGTGAGCGTGATGATCGTTGTAGCTATCATGATGATGAAAATGGATTTTTTGTTAATATGGGCTGTGCCACTCGCACGACGACCAGTCGCGTTAACTTCTTAAATGAGCGGGTGCGTGAATGTAATGCGGGCAGTTGTCGAGACAGCCGCCTAGGCGAGTAGTTGTTTTTAGCCTTGCTTGAAAGCAGTGATCTGCATAGCTTCGTATTAACGAAAACCCTTAGCCTTATATGTTGAGGGTTTTTCGCTAATAGTGTTTGTATAGCGTTTTTGCTTAGCCAGTCCCATGCTCATAAAGGACAAAGATGGTCAGTGATTGGATAAGTAGGGTAAGTACCTGCTATTGACGGATACTTACTTTGTCTTAAGATATGCCGCCTTTATAAATTTACTTTTATGCAAGGTGCGGTCATAAATTAACCCTATCATTTATAGGCTTAATCATTATAATAGGCAGCAATCCGATGTTGGCGCTCATGTTTTCGTATTGATAAGCAATGAGTGGTTTAAACTAACCTATGTCAACATTGTGGTCAGAGATAAAATAACCCTTTTACTATTTCATTTCTTATTGAATTTATCATTTTATTTTTCATTTATTAGGAGCTTTTCATGGCTAACGAACGTACTTTATCTATCATCAAACCTGACGCAGTTGCTGGCAACCACATCGGCGCTATCTATAGCCGCTTCGAACAAGCTGGTCTAAAAATTGTTGCAGCAAAAATGATGCAACTTGATGATGAAAAAGCAGGTGGTTTTTACGCTGAGCACGCTGAGCGTCCATTCTACAATGACCTAAAATCTTTCATGATGTCAGGTCCAGTATTGGTATCAGTGTTAGAAGGCGAAAACGCGATCGCTAAGCATCGCGACATCATGGGCGCTACTAATCCAAAAGACGCTGCTGAAGGTACTATCCGTGCTGATTTCGCTAGCAGCATCGATGAAAACGCCGTTCATGGTTCAGATTCAGCTGAATCAGCAGCACGTGAAATCAGCTACTTCTTCAATGATGATGAAGTTTGTGCACGTACGCGTTAATATAGTAAACTAAATATAGGCTGTTACTGTGTCAGACTCGCTTAATGTACCGGCTTTGATGAGCTAGCTACGATTTGCGCTCGTCTTCCTTGTACCAGCTCTATATTTAATTCACTATTCAGCTATTATTAACAAAATTAATTGTTAATAACTGGTGTGAGAATACGGCTTATATCTTATGGGTATAAGCCGTTTTAGCTATTATAATAGTCTGATTGTTCATTGAAATTTTTAGCGACTTCCCTCATTATTGTGTTTACTGAGCATTATCAATCCCTTATCAGCATATTTTTATCAGCTATTAGTTATCGATAGGAAATGCGCTCATAACGGATTGCTCATGCATCGCTTGTGGCAACGCCCATATAAATAATTGCAGCGCTTATTTAAGCTTATGCAAAAAGGTTACCTATTATGTCAACTGTTCAAACACCCATCCAGCACGTACCTACTAAGCCTATGAGCAGCATTAAGCTAGTAGATGAAGCGCAGGCAAAAACCAATCTTTTGGGGATGACGCAAGCGCAACTGGCGGATTACTTTAAGAGTATTGGCGAAAAGCCCTTTCGGGCGACGCAAGTGGTTAAATGGATATATCAGCATGGTGTGACAGATTTTGAACAAATGACCAATCTGAGTAAGTCACTGCGCGATAAACTGTCAGCCAATGCTTGCGTCGTTCCGCCAAAAGTGATTCATCGTCAATATAGTGATGATGGTACGCGCAAATGGGTGTTTGAAGTCACTGGCGGCTCATTGGTTGAGACGGTACTGATTCCAGCAGATGACAGCAAAGTAAACGGCCGTAAGACTTTGTGCGTGTCTTCACAAGTTGGCTGTGCGTTAGATTGTAGTTTCTGTAGTACTGGCAAACAGGGCTTTGAGCGCGATTTGACGGCAGCTGAAATCATCGGACAGCTTTGGGTAGCTAATGCTTCTTATATGACTGATGAAAATGACAGTTTAGACAACGTTGATCATAGCTTGTGGGAAAATAACGTGACCAACGTGGTGATGATGGGCATGGGCGAGCCATTACTAAACTATAAGCCAGTGGTTGGCTCGATGGAGCTGATGCTGAGTGATCACGCCTACGGTTTGTCAAAGCGTCGGGTGACATTATCAACCTCAGGGGTCGTGCCAAAAATGTATCAGTTGGCACAAGATATCGATGTGGCACTGGCGATTTCACTGCACGCACCCAATGATGAGCTGCGTAATGAGCTAGTGCCGATTAATAAGAAATACCCGTTAGAAGAGTTGATGGCAGCCGCTCGCAATTATGTTTATGACGTGAATCCGCGCCATAAAAAGCATGTGACCATTGAATATGTGATGCTTGATGGTGTCAATGATAGCAACGAGCACGCTCATCAATTGGTTGCTTTACTAGGTGATTTGCCAAGCAAAATTAATCTGATACCATTTAATCCGTTTCCACATGCCAATTACGACAAATCAAGCAACAATCGTATTCATGCCTTTAGTGATATTTTGAGCCAAGCAGGATTTGTCTGTACGATTCGCCAAACCCGTGGTGATGATATTGATGCGGCCTGCGGTCAATTAGTCGGACAAGTGGCTGATAGAACACGTCGCTCAGCGGCGTGGCAGCAAAGTATCAAAGACCGTGAAAACGTTTAGGGTGATGCCATTTGTAATATTGATGGTTTAAAGTAGCATGGATAGGGGCGGTATTAACCGTTTAGACTGGTGTCAATAATTAAAGACGGTATGGATAAAAGTGATGAACAATCTATCAATTTCTACTCATTAGCTGTCTTTTATCCATCACAACGGTAATAAAATTGTAGTCACAACGGCTAATAATCATGAAGACCACAATTAATAGTAACTAAATTGTACTTATGGGGGCTAAATCTATTAAACTGATGCTTCTTTGATCCTCTGTACTGAACCACAGTTTTATGATGGCGGCTATGATGACTTCTAAAGATTCTTGTCAGTTCAAATATCAAAAACCCTTTCTTTCGGCATTCAAGCCGTTGATATCAGCGCTTGAGTCACTGACTACGCCAAAGCGTATGCTGCTGGCAAGTGCATTGGCAGGCTTGCTAGTGAGCGGCTGTCAAAGCACGACGACCAATGATCTAACGGGTAGCACCCCTTATCAAACGTCCACGCGACCGAGTGACAATCGCAACTTGGATCAACAAGAAATCGCTCGTGTGCGCACCTCGCTTGCTGCGCAATATATCCGCAAAAACGAGCTTGATACCGCGCAGCGTCAGTTAGAAAAAGCCTTTGCTGCTGATAGCCGTTACGCGCCAGCCTATGATATGATGGGCGTTTTGTTGCAGCAAGAAGGCAGCCGCATCAATCTTGAAAAAGCCGACCAGTATTTTAAAAAAGCCATCGCGCTTGATAAAGATTTTGAGCAAGCGCACAATAATTACGGCGTTTATTTGTCGCAAATGAAGCGTTACCAAGAAGCGGCGGCGCAGTTTGAAATCGCCGGTGCAGCATTGGGTTACGAAGGCCGTATTGGCGCGCTAGAAAACTTGGGTCGCACCTATCTGCAACTCAATGATCATCCAGCAGCAGCCAAAGCATTCTTGCGGGCATTAGATGGCAATCGCAATAGTATTATCGCCCATATTGAATTGGTAGACTTATTGCTTGAGCAGCAGCGTGTGCAGCAAGCGCAGCGGATCTATGACGAGACTTTGATGCTGGTACAAGGGCAGGGTATTAGCCCACGCTTACTGTTGCAAGGCATCAAAATTGCCGCTGCACAAAACAACAAGACAACGCGCCAACAATTGGCACAGCAGCTTTTATCGGCTTACCCGTTAAGCGATGAGGCAAAACAACTTAAGACTTGGCTTAATAATCCAGAGGCACCATGGAAATGATCACCCCATCATCAAACACTCAATCTAACCCGCAGGGATCATTTGGTGCCGTATTGCAGCAAGCCCGAAAAAATAAACAAATCAGCTTAGAAGAGGTGGCAGCTGAGCTATTTATTTTAAAGCGTCATTTGCAAGCGCTAGAGAGTGAAAACTTCTCTGAGCTACCGCAAGCGGCTTTTGCTCGTGGTTTTGCGATTAATTATGCCAAATTTTTGGGCTTAGATCCGGTAAAAATAGCGAGCAGTTTCGATGCCGCTTATCCCAAAGAGCTAAAAGCCCAGTCGGCAAGCAATATAGACACGCCTTTGCGCCCAATGGGTACATTGCAGCGTGATACGCACAACCGTATTCGCTTTAACCCCCTATTAATCATAGGCGTTATCGCGCTAATCATCTTAGCGATATTTTTATTTCGTATGGTGAGCAATGCGAGCAAAGAGAATAACCAAGAGCCAGCGGCAGCTGTCGAGGATATCTCAGCCATAGAGCAAGCACAAGGTGCTGCAGTCAACAGCGATGCCAATGGGGTCGGCGCGTCTGGCTCTGCACTCAATTTGGGCGGTGATGCCAATACCAGTGTGGCGGCTTTGGATATCAAGATTACGGATAATGCCGTTATTAGTATTACTGACGCTTCTGGTAGCAACTTGATGAATGGCGCGCAGACAGCTGGTGACTACCAATTGTCAGGCATGCCACCATTTAATGTACAGATTGATAATATCGATAACGTCAGCTTAATGCTCAATCAAGAAGCCGTCGCCTTAGATACCTATGCTACGGATAAGCAGGCCAGTTTTGAGTTGGCTCCTTAGTCTTTCTGCCTTTTTACCTCTTCGCCTATTGTTTTTTCAGTTCTGATTAAAGGATTTATGTATGTCAATGCCATCGCCTATTAACCGTCGTCTGACCAAAAAAATCTATGTTGGTGATGTTGCGATTGGTGGCGATGCACCGATTAGTGTGCAAAGCATGACCAACACCGACACCTGTGATGTGGCAGCGACCGTGGCGCAAATTGAGCGCTGCGTCGAAGCGGGCGCTGATTTGATGCGCGTATCAACGCCGACGATGGATACGGTCAAAGCCTTTGGTGAGATTCGCAAGCTGGTCAGCGTCCCATTGATCGCCGATGTACATTTTGATCATAAGATTGCGCTAGCGGTTGCCGAAGCGGGTGCGGATTGTCTACGTATTAACCCGGGTAATATCGGTAGCGACGCCAAAGTACGTGAAGTCGTCGCTTGTGCCAAGCATTACAATATTCCGATTCGTATTGGCGTCAATGCAGGCTCCCTAGAAAAAGACATTCAGCGTAAGTATACCGAGCCAACTGGCGAGGCAATGCTGGAGTCAGCGATGCGTCATATCGATATTTTGGAGCGTCTGAACTTTGATCAATACAAAGTCTCGGTTAAAGCCAGCAATGTGTTTTTGACCTTGGATGCCTATCGTCTTATCTCTGCTCAAATTGACAATCCACTGCATTTAGGCGTGACCGAAGCGGGTGTCTATCGCACAGGCGCGGTCAAGTCAGCCATTGCTCTTGGTGGCTTATTGCTAGATGGTATTGGCGATACTATTCGTATCTCCTTGGCAGCAGAGCCAGAAGAAGAGATTAAAATTGGTTTCGATATTTTAAAATCGCTCAATATTCGCTCAAATGGCGTGAACTTTATTGCTTGTCCAAGCTGCTCGCGTCAAGAGTTTGATGTGATTAGAGTGATGACTGCGCTTGAGTCGCGTTTAGAAGACATCCGTGAGCCGATGAACCTGTCCGTGATTGGCTGTAAGGTAAATGGTCCGGGTGAAGCGAAAGAAGCGGATATTGGTATTGTCGGTGCTGCACCAAAATCGTTGGTGTACCGTATGGGTGAGAAAAGCCATCTGATTGATACCGAAAATTTGGTCGATGAGATAGAAGGTATGGTTCGCGCGCACGCAGAAGAATTGGCCAAAAAACGTGAGAATGAAATTATTCGAGTAAAATAAGCTGGGATAATTCAGATTCCAGTAGCGTTCGTTAAAGCATGACAACAATAATAGAATACTTGTTAAAATTTTTAAGGATACGACCGTACCATGATTAAAGCTATTAAAGGGTTTAATGATATTTTGCCTGACCAATCCGCAAAATGGCTGCACTTAGAGTCGATATTGGCTGATGTATTGGGTAGATACGGTTATGAACACATTCGCCTGCCTATCGTAGAACAAACCGACTTATTTGCCCGTGCTATCGGCGGGGCAACCGACATCGTCGAAAAAGAGATGTATAGCTTTACCGATAAGTCCGAGCCACCAACGCCCTTAGCATTGCGTCCTGAAGGTACAGCTGGGGCGGTACGTGCAGTGATTGAGCACAATTTGCTGCGTGGTGATACGCCTAAGCTTTGGTATATCGGCCCGATGTTCCGCTATGAGCGTCCACAAAAAGGTCGCTACCGCCAGTTTCATCAATTGGGTGTCGAGAGCTTTGGCAGTGCGCTAGCGGATGCCGACGCTGAATTAATTGCTATGACGCATCTGATGTGGCAAGAGCTGGGTCTAAAAGATGAGATGCATTTGCAGTTAAATAGCTTGGGCGAGCTGGATGAGCGCCATGCTTATCGTGAGGCGCTGGTTACTTATTTAACGGACAAACAAGAGCAGCTAGACGATGATAGCAAACGCCGCTTGACGACCAATCCGCTGCGTATTTTAGACAGTAAAGAGGCGAGTACCCAAGCAGTATTGGCAGATGCACCAAAGCTGGCTGACTTTTTAGGTGCAGAGAGTGTCGCGCATTTTGAACAAGTACAAGCTTATTTGACCGACCTTGGCATCAGTTTTGAGATTAACCCGCATCTAGTACGCGGTCTTGATTACTATAACAAAACTGTCTTTGAGTGGGTCACTGACAAGCTTGGTAGCCAAGCGACCGTTTGTGCCGGTGGGCGCTACGATGGTTTAATTGGACAGCTAAAATCAATCGGTAGCGATAGTAGCAAGCCGATGAAGTCTGAGCCTGCGGTTGGTTTTGCCATGGGACTTGAGCGTTTATTGTTACTCATGGAAGCTGTCGCTCCGATTGCTGATGTGCCAGCTTGTGATGTCTTTGTCGTGGCTCATCCCGATGTTTATGGTGCGGGTATTGGCTATGCACAACGTTTGCGTTATAGCCGTCCAGATGTGCGGGTAAAAATGGCAAGTGCGACGAGTCTAAAGGCGCAAATGAAAAAAGCGGACAAATCGGGCGCTGCGTTGACGGTTATTATTGCGCAGCAAGAGCTGGATGATCAGACTATTAGCATCAAAGACATGCAGACAGGTGAGCAACAGACGGTCGCGCAGGATTGGCTATCGAGTAAAGAGCACTTTTCTCGTCACTGAACCGCTTTAGCATCAGCAACTTAATAACAATTTTATCAGGTAACTACCTATGGCTCTGACACCCAATTCGCCGAATGCAGACAACTCAATGCAAGCGTTAAAGCAATACGGCAGCTATATTGTCACTGCGATTTTGTTGGCACTGGCCGCTTATTTTGGCTGGACATATTGGCAGGACAATCATGCCCGTGTGGATACGGTTGCTGCCGATCACTATGCGGACATCCAGCGATTGAATGAAGAAGTCAGTCTGGCGTCACAAAATCCAGATTTAGAAGCAGAGGCAAAAGCAGCACTATCAGACAGCCGTACGCAGCTTAATAAAGACATTGATGACTTGGTCAGCACGCATGGTGACTCCGTCTATGCGTGGCAAGCGCTGATGATTAAAGCGCGTCAACAGGTTGATGGTGATGACTTTACAGGCGCAAGTGAGACGCTAAAAAAAGCGCTGGCAATCGATTTGGGTGATGCGGGTCTGACTGCGATTACTCGTCTGCGTTATGCTAAGACGCTATTGGCGGCTGGTGATGCAGATGCAGCCTTAGCCGAAGCCAACAACGATATGCCAAGCTCCTTTGAAGCCAGTCAGCAAGAGTTATTAGGCGATGTGTATTTGGCGCAAGACAATAAAGACTCAGCGATTAAGTCTTACAACAATGCTTGGGAATTGTTACGTAGTCGTCAAGAAACGCGTGCAGTATTGGCTTTAAAGATGGAAAGTCTGGGTATCGTGCCTGAGCCTATTGAGCCGCAAGCTGGCCTGCTGCAAGAGCCTGCTACTGCTGAGCAGCCATTAGTCATTGAGGAAAATACCGCTACCGCCGAGCAACCCTCTTAGTTTTAATGATTTATATCTTAACTCAAACCGTTCTACAAACTAAGTAGCGCAGTAAGTCAGCAGAGCAGTATTAACAGTCGGTGCCAATGTAGCGGGAATGTACCGGACTTTTTTATTACTGCTCAATTGCCTATTTACTGATGGCTAATTTATTAATGATTAATTTATTTGTAGTGAGAACCTATCATGACTCAATCTATTCGCTCTAGCAACACGTTAAAGGCTAAGACCATCAAGACGACTGTCATGCACGTGGCTGTCATCGCAGCACTGGCAACGGCTGTCGTTGGCTGTAATCGCGGTATCAAACCTGTCGTTAACGATCCTGTAAAACTGGTGCAAATTGCTCAGCCTATTAGCGTGCTACAGCCTGTATTTAGCACTGATGTCGGTAACAGAAAAGCCAGCAAAAAAGACCCATTAGATTTACAGGTCGGATATGCCAATGGTCAAATAGTAACGGCATCACGCGGTGGTGATTTGACCGGCTTTAATAGCGCTGGTCAAGAGTCATGGTCGGTCAATGTCGGTGATCAAATCACAGGCGGCGTGGCAATAGATGCCTTGAGCCAAACTGCGATTGTCAGTACACGTAGCGGGCGAGTCATGGCTTTTGATAGTGCGACTGGCGCAAAACGCTGGCAGCAACAGTTATCAGGTTCGGTACTGTCACCAGCGCTTATTAGTAATAATCGGGTGATTTTGTCGGCCAATGATGGCTTCTTGCACGGCTTATCACTACAGACTGGTCAGTCGGTATGGCAGTTCGCCACTCAAGTACCTGCTATCAGTGTGCGCGGTAATGCGGCACCGACGTTGTTAGATGAAAAAACAGCATTATTGGCAACGGCTGATGGACGTTTGCATGCAGTGACCACCGATAGCGGTCTACCGCAGTGGTCAAGACGTGTGGGCGTGGGCGCGGGCAGTAGTGAAGTTGAGCGTATGAGCGATGTTGACGGCAAGCCTGTCGTCAATAATAATCAGCTGTTTGCTATCAGCTATAGTGGGCAACTATTAGGGATTGACTTGGCGTCACGTCAAGTGATGTTTGTCAATGATCTTGCCAGCCTAAAAGCGCTAGCGGTAAACAATCAGCAAGTCATTGCCACCAGCTTAGACGGAAAAGTAGTCGCTTATGATCGTAGCAATGGTGAGATGCTATGGGAAAGTGAAGAGCTGGCTTATCGCCACTTAACCAACCCTGTCATGATTGGGAACTATATTGCAGTGGGTGATTATGATGGGGTTGTGCATTTATTTGACCCTGCTAGCGGAAAAATCGTCAGCCGTGTAGAGACCAAAGGCGCGCTTACCAACTTGCAAGCTCAAGGTAGCCGCTTGCTGACCCAAAGTACCTCAGGCCAAGTTGCTATCTGGCAATTAGCTCGCTAAGACTTGATGAACAGGCGCTTTATCAATGGTTTTTTTAAGCCTATGACTAAGCGTACTGTTTAATGTCGATGCTAAGAGATATAAACGCTGCTTTGTCAGCGTTTCATGCCTTGTGTAAATGGCTTGTTTAACGACAGGGTTTCGCGTACTCTATGCGACCGATGCGCTGTCGGCATTATCTCTATATAATAGCGGTAGGTAATGCCTATGTATGGTATCTGGAGACAGTATTCATAAATAATGCTGTCTCTAGGCATACCATCTATTTATTGCAAAATAGTAAATAATACCTTTTTATTGCTATAGTCGGTTTAATATAATTTAGAGACAAGAAAGGCGAGTGAAAGTACTACAAATAGTAGACTAAACGAGACTGACACCGTATCTAATTTATAGAGGATTGACTATATCGTTTTATATTTATCATTCATTTTAGTTTACGTTCAAGCACAGCATGTTTACTCGTATTATTAAGCGAGTAACTGTCTTGTCCGTCATTGTGCCCTTCACTGAGAGTAACCCATGAGTATCAAGCCTGTGGTCGCCTTAATTGGTCGTCCAAACGTCGGTAAATCTACCTTATTTAATCAGTTCACTAAAAGTCGGCAGGCACTGGTTGCTGATTTGTCAGGATTGACTCGTGACCGTCAATACGGCGATGCGGTATATGAAGGCAAAGCCTTTATCGTCGTCGATACGGGCGGTATTGGTGAAGCGGATGATGGCAGCGGCAACATCGATGACTACATGTCTGAACAGTCGCATACTGCCATTCACGAAGCGGATATCATTGTGTTTGTGGTTGATGCACGGGCTGGGATGATTGGCGCTGATGCCGAAATCGGTAAGTTCTTGCACACCCTTGGCAAGCCGGTCTATGTGGTTGCCAACAAAGTCGATGGTGTCCATGACTCTGCCCCTGCAGAATTTTATGCTTTAGGGTTGGGCGAGCCGTATCCGATGGCAGCCAGCCATGGTCGCGGTATCGGTAACTTGCTCGAAATTCTGACTGCTGATATGCCTGAACAAGATGCAGTGGTAGAGCCGAGAGGTTTAAAGCTTGCCATTATCGGTCGTCCAAACGTGGGAAAATCCACCTTGGTGAACCGTCTATTGGGTGAAGACCGCGTTGTGGTGTTCGATATGCCTGGCACCACGCGTGACAGTATTTATATCCCTTATAAGCGCGATGGTAAAGACTACGTATTGATTGATACGGCTGGTGTCCGTCGCCGTGGTAAAATCGATGAAAAAGTAGAGAAATTTTCAGTTATCAAAACCTTGCAAGCCATTGAAGACTCTAACGTCACGGTTATTGTCATTGATGCTCATGAAGGAATCGTCGATCAAGATTTGCATATGATTGGTTACGCCCTTGATGCCGGTCGTGCTTTAGTCGTAGCAATCAATAAGTGGGACGGTCTGACTCAAGATCAAAGAGACTATATCAAAATTGAGATGGATCGCCGCTTTAATTTTATTCCGTATGTAAAAGTGCATCTAATCTCAGCATTACATGGCACTGGCGTGGGTAATTTATATCCATCTATCCTGCGTGCTTATCAGTCCTCTATGTTTGAAGTGTCGACCAACCGTTTGACTCAGATTTTACAAGATGCCGTGACTGCCAATCCACCACCGACGGTCGCTGGTCGCCGTATCAAGTTACGCTATGCGCATATCGGTGGTCACAATCCACCCGTGATTGTCATTCATGGTAACCAAACTGGCTCGCTCCCTAAGAGCTATCAGCGTTATCTAGAAAACCAATTCCGTCAGGTGTTTAAGCTCGAAGGTACGCCGCTTAATGTGGTCTTTAAGCTCAACGAAAATCCTTACGCTAATAAAAGTGATACGCCAACCAAAGCAAAAGCGCAACAGTTACGTCAACGTGAGCGTAATCGAACGCAGAAGTTCACCACAAAAGATAAAAAACCGCGTTAAAACAACGGTTTTACCTGCCTTTAAATGTTTATAATTTTATTTATGAATATAGACTCACTGCAGCTTTGTTATAACAAGGCTGCAACACAGTATGTGCATGTTGCTCTTACCATATCTTACAAATACCTGTAGTATAAATAAACAGTCGTCTTAACTCAGTTGAGTGACATGAACAACCAACCGCTGCAAACCCTTCCTAAGCTTATCTGGCGCTCGGTCGTGCAAGCCATCATTTTGGCTGTATTGGCTGGTATTTTATTGTCTTTTATTTACGGTTTGGTGCATCATTATCAACAGAAGCATCGTCATATTCAGCAATTGGCCGCCTTACTGACAAGCAGTGCGTCGACAGTAGATGGTGCCGACACTGTTGCCAAGCAAGTCAGCATTCTGTTGGCGGCAGAACCAAATATCCAAAGCATCCTATTTTATTCAACGCCGCAGCCTATTGCTGATATAGATAGGTTCACCGCCTATCAGTCAAACGATGACTGGCAAAACGCTTTGTTTGCCAGTACGGTCAGCTTTAATTATCCAGTCATCAGTGATGATATCGTTGACGATAGTGCTGCAACGATAAACGCCACTCAGCAACCAAACACGCTTTTATCAGACAACACGCTTGAGCTGGCAGCCCCTGAAGCCTTAACCGATAATAGTGCCTTGGTTGGCTATATTAATATCACTTTAGATGTAGATAAGTTGCGGGCCAATTGGTTTCGTAGCAACCTGTTGTTATGGCTTATCACTACCATGCTCGCTATTATTTGGGCGCTATACATTCTGCGTAAGCTCAGCTGGCCTGTCAAAGACATCGCAGCGCTAACCGAGGTGTGTGAGATCGTTAGTAAGAACCCAGAGCTTGAACAGCTGCCAGTGATCCCGCAGCAGTTTGAGTTTCAAGAACTGGTGCAAATCAAACAGACCTTTATAACTTTGTTTGATCGCCTGCAAGCGGCCAAACAAGACTACGAGGCACTTGCCGTCTTTGAACAGCAGCTACATCATAAGGACTTGTCCCTAGATGTGCAGTTGCATAACTTTCAAAGTATGATCACTCACGAGTTAAAAACCTCGTTGAATGCTATTGTTGGCGGTTTGCATCTATTAGATGATGAGCGCTTAAACAATGAGCAAAAAGATGCGGTTGATATCATCCGTAATGGCAGTGAAAAATTGGTATTGTCGCTTGACCAAATCATTCAATTGAATCAAATACAAAAGGGTCAAGTTAGCCTACATTTTAGTGAATTTAACCCCTTACAGTTAATCGCTGATCTGTTAGCGGATGTTGAGTGTGCTGCTAAACAAAAAGGCTTGGCGTTAGTCAGTCATATTCACCATATAGACTATACGCTCGAAGGCGATGCGAGCAAAATAAAACAGATATTATCAATACTCCTGAGCAATGCAATTAAGTTTACACCAGTGGGACAAGTGAGTATCAGCTCGCAATTGACCCATTTTGACAATAGTAACCGCTGGCAAATTACTATCAAAGATACGGGGATTGGTATCGATAGCGATTATATCGATGATATTTTTAATCCATTTTTTCAGATAGATTCCTCACAAACTCGGCAGTACGAAGGGACAGGTATCGGCTTGCCGGTGGTCAAACAAATCGCTCAGCTGATGAGTGCAACTATCGAAGTTGAAAGCGCTCTAGGCGTCGGTACGCAGTTTATACTCACCATTCCTCTACCCAAAAAAACCCACGTTCGTCAGCAAAAACTATTGGCTGGATTGGACGTGGTTTACTACTATGATCATGAAACGGGAGTTTTGGTAGATGAGCTTGAGCGTTTAGGGGCGACAGTCATCTGTCACCAGCATGAACATCTTGTGATCGAAGCACTGCATACGAAGAAAGTCGATATGGTGATGTTTGCAGAAGATGTGTCCGCAGGCATCGCTGAAGTTATCGCCAAGCGTATTCGCCAGTTTGAAAGCTACGAGAGTGAGAACCGCGCGCTATTGGTCTACTGGTACGCGCCGCATCAAGCGCAATACTTAGACAGCTTTGAGCATGGCTTAAAAGCGGCTGGTATCGATTACTGTTATAGCGCAGCTTATGAAGATAAAGCCTTAAGTAATCTGCTGAAAAGTTGGCTAATATGGGCATAGCTTATCTCAAAAGTGGCTTACTTCAAAAGTATTCACTTTGAGCTTAATTGCTTTAAAAGCAATAGATATAAGTATCAATTAGTATAGCTATAACTCAGTATAGAAACAAAAAAAGACGCCCAAATTGGAGGCGTCTTTTTTATTCACTCATGCTCTTAAAAAGTATTTGTGCGATGACTAAATAGCCTTACTTTAAAATAAGTTTTGTACCCAGCGTACGGCATGTTGCCACATACGACTCATAAAGCCTGATTGCTCGACATCATTGGTCGCTATGATAGGCACTGATGCGACTGCCTTACCATCGATGACTGCCATCATTTTGCCAACTTCTTGACCTTTTTTGATAGGCGCTTCTAAGCTTTCAGGGATATCAACTACGGTCGTGATTTTGTTCTTCTGCGTTTTACTGGTTAGAATTTGCAGATTATCACCTGTAGTCAGCTCTACTTCCTCTGCTTCCCCGAACCATACAGGGATTTTGCTCACGAACTGGCCAGCCGGTGCCTTGGTTACGGTCGTGAAGTGGCCAAAGCCCCAGTTGAGTAGCTCACGTGACTGATCGGCACGCGCTTGCTGGCTTTCGGTACCCATGATGACAGAGATTAGGCGCATGCCTTCACGGTTACTTGACGCAACCAAGCAATAGCCAGCGGCATCAGTATGACCTGTTTTTAGGCCATCAACGGTAGAGTCAGTGGCGAGTAGGGCATTACGGTTACCTTGGGTAATACCATTGTAGGTAAACTCTTTTTCGGCATAAATACCATAATAGTCACCGCTGTTTTTGATAATAGCACGGGCTAGTTTGGCCAAATCCAACGCCGAGGCTTCATGACCTTCGTCAGGCATACCCGTAGAGTTGACGAAGTGGGTATTCTCCATACCCAGCTTTTCTGCTTGCTCATTCATTAGGATGGCAAATGAATCTTCGCTACCAGCAATATGCTCCGCCATGGCTTTTGAGGCATCATTACCTGATTGAATGATAATACCGCGCAGCATATCAATAACGCTGGCCTTTTGGTTCACTGGCACATACATACAAGATTGACTGCTACTACCACGGCACCAAGCATTTTGACTCATCAATACTTGTTCGTCTTCTTTAAGATCACCTGACGCTAAGCGCTGCTCAATGATGTAACTGGTCATCATTTTCGTCAAAGACGCTGGTGGGAGAGCTTGTTTGGCATTTTTTTGTGCCAATATTTCACCAGTATTGTAGTCCATTAGCACATAGGCTGTATTTTCCATCTCAGGTGGCTGAATGGCAGCGCTCGCCATCACCGCACTCATAGAAATACTCATACCAACGACCAGCTGCACCAGCTGTTTTTTTACACGCTTTACTGTCATAGATTGTTACACCGCATCATGGAACCAAATGTATCTATCGCATCATGGCTAGTACTAAACCTCATACGTTATTTCAAACCCTATGTCTCAAACATAAGGTTTTAAAAGAGCCAATGTGTGAGGAAAACGAGGCCTGAGCGACGGACATAAAATTAACGCCTTATCTTAGCAAAATGCCAACCGATGGGGAATCGATAAATAAAAAAAATAGGACGCAACTGAAAAAGGCAGGCAATACTTAAAAGGCTTTTAGGTATATTGAGATTTATGCATGTTTTTTTACTTGCCACAAAAAAGCTTGCCGCACCAACTGCAATGGAGCAGTGGGGTGACAGCAAGCTTTTCCTAGACGCGATAAGCTCACTTATAAAGCTCGTCGCGCTAGCGTTCTATTTGCTTAACTCAATAAGGCAAAGGCAGCAATATCTATATTTTTTATCATTATTTATTGCTGTTAATGTCCAAGTGAATAATAGAAAGGATTGTACAGAGTAATATTTCTAGACTTAGCAAAAGTTCTACTTTTGTCATACAACGAAAGCATCTATTAATTATCCATTAATATTCAGCGTTCGCCAAATCTTCGCACAAGGCTTTATTTTCTTGTTTAGAGAAGCCCATGGTCCAGCTACGGATGCCTTGTAATATCTGGCGATAGTCTTGCTGTGTTGATAGATATTGAATCGCCGCTTTTGGGTCTTCTAACGATGGCATCAATTCATGCAGCTGTACCGTATAAGACTTATAAAAACGCTGTTTCTGTTTACCATTTAGCATCGGCGGGCAAATCTCAGACAATACTTGCATCACGGCAATCTCGTGCTTGGTGATATTCATGCCAGACATATCCAATGGGATAGTGGTTGCTGGATTGGGTGCAGCATTGGTCGCTTGAGACAGCATGGCAACAGACGTTATCAGTCCTGCAAAACCGATTTTTGAGACGGTCTTTGCTATCACAGAAGCTATAGATAATATCGATTGATTATTCATTCAGTATTACACTCGCTTATCTTTATTTAATGGTCATATGTTAATGGGTAAAAAAACAAAAGTCACATAAAATATTGATTTATGTGTAGATATATTGTGAGCCAAAGGCATTTTGCAGCAACATATCAGTAGCATCAACCTATAAGTTACGTCAGCATAAAAGTATAAGTTTATATTGTTGTACGTTGTTGTCTATTGTAACGTGTTACCGACCAGTTTTAATTGCATCTAGTCGAGCCACTATAAAATAAACATAGTACTACTGGGATGAATTTTTCGTCGCCTCTGTCAGCTTAGACACAGCAAGCAAGGAAAATTTATACCAGTGGCGCATTATAATACTTATACTCATTTTATTTGGGACTGACTATATTGCCGTTTGACTACCGTGAAAAATAAAGGATGCTGTCAAGCAACAGGCAAATTCTGCGCAAAGAGTGGGTTCGTGTCTGCTAGCGATTCAGGTATAATCGCCCATAATATCGTTGCACCTGACACGACTATAGGGTTAAAGTGCTATCTAATAATGACCACAGTTAGCATAAAACGGAGTGATAACAATCGTTCCCAGTGGTGCATCGGGGTGAAGTGCGCTCAGCAATTAATAGTCAAATACTGGGCTAATTATAGCAATTTTACCACCCTAAAGTAGACAAGCAGACAGACGGTCAAACCTAAATATATTGAGCACAAATGAAATTTTTAGTTAGTAATGATGATGGGGTACATGCGCCAGGATTGTTAGCGCTGGCGCAAGCTTTATCAAAGGTTGGTGAGGTGAAGGTGGTCGCACCTAACAATGAGCAGAGCGGCTGCAGTAGCGCCTTGAGCATCTCTCAGCCGTTGTATACTCAGCAGTTGCCGTCGGGGTTTATCGCGGTCAATGGTTCGCCTGCGGATTGTGTTTATTTGGCGTTACACGAGCTGTATCAAGACACGCGCTTTGACTGCGTGATTACCGGTATCAATTCAGGGGTCAACTTGGGACAAGATGTATTGTTTTCGGGTACTTTTGGCGCGGCATTGACCGCCCAACTCTTTGGCTTACCGGCGATTGCGACTTCTCTGGTAGGGGCGAGAATAAAAGGCGACGAGCAAGACCAAGCGCACCGCTATCAAATGGCCGCCGATGAAATAGTCAAACTGTTGACCGAAACATCTATAGTAGAGGCATTCAAAAGTTTGCCCTATCATGTATTAAACGTTAATATCCCTGATGTAAATGATGCTGATGATATTAAAGGTCGAAAAATCACCTGTCTGGGACATAGTCAGATAGCACGGCCTGTACATCATGTGGTAGATCCACGCGGGAGAGATGCCTATTGGCTATCGCTACGTAAGCGGCAACATGAATCGTCACTAGAAACTGAAGATATTCAGTCATCGGCCATGAACATGACGGATGACCAAGCGGTGGCAGCGGGTTATATTAGTCTATCTCCAGTGCGCCTGCATCATACGCCAGCTGACACCCTTAATACGTTGTCGGCGTTAATGCTATAATTTGGTGCTGCCAAATCCTAGCTGCCAAATACTAAACGGTATAAAAGTTAGCAAAATGCTTGTGATTAGCACAAGGAGTTTGTGAGTAACATAAAGAATAGGAAATCTTGTATGAAGAAGCTTATTGCTGGATCGCGCTTGGCAACAGTAGCATTGATAGGAACGTTGACAGCAGCATCGTTAACGATAGTAGGCTGTGCGACGAAGCCTACTTACCAATCAGCTAACCAAGTGGGACCTAAGATTATTACCAATGCGCAAGGCGTTCCTAACTATCATCGCGTGCAGCGTGGCGATACGGTCAGTCAAATCGCTGAACGCTATCGCTTGAGCTATCGTCAAATTGGGGCGATGAACGGTTTGGATAGTAAATATACCATCTATAGCGGTCAGTGGTTGAAGCTATGGGAAGGCGCGCCAGTAACGGCAGCTAGCAACAATCGCTATAATACTTATAATGGTGCTAATACTTCTGCTCCGTCACAGCCGACTTATACCCCTCCTGTCACCAGCACGCCAACGCCAGCATATGAAGTAACGGCCAACGCGACATCGGGCTATGATTATCCAAGTCGTAACCAAGTGGTTCGCAACTTTGATGCGGCAGCCGGTAACATGGGCATGTGGTTCGCTGGTAACGAAGGTGATCCTGTGCTTGCCAGCCAATCTGGTACTGTATTGTATTCGGGCAATGGTCTACCAGAGTATGGTAACCTCATCATGATTCGCCACAGCGATAATTACATCACCGCCTACGCTCACAATAGTCAATTACTGGTTAAAGAAGGCGAGCAGGTACAACTTGGTCAACGTATTGCCAGTATGGGTAGCAGTGGTCAAACCAACCAAGTCGGTCTAGAATTTCAAGTTCGCTTGAATGGCAATCCTATCGATCCACGGGCTGTACTCGGACGTTAAATGCTTTGATTTTAAATGCTTAGACGTTAAATTTGATGAACGGCTGCTAATTGTTGCCGCTAATCGCTAAGTTACTTATCCATACTTGAGAGTTTTTATGATGTTAAAAAAACAGTACATTGCCCTTTTCCCTGCCTTAGTAATGGTCGGTTGTACCAGTCAACAGGCGATGCAAAAACCCAGCAAGCCTGTGCGTCAAGGTAATGTACAGATTACCCAGACCCAAACCATTCAAGTAAAGCCAACACCGGCACCGGTCGTCAAGCCGCAGCCAGTGGCAAAACCAAGCTACAACAGCTTTTCTGATTGGAAGTCTGACTTCTCCATGCGCGCGCTGTCATCAGGCTATGATGCCTCAACGATTCGACGTCTGATGGATTCTGCTTACTTAAATCAGCAGGTCATCTCGCTTGACTCAGGACAGCCAGAGTTTTCAAAAATGCCGTGGGAATATGTTGATTCTGCGGTATCAGATGGGCGTGTGAGTACGGGTAAGCGTAAGTTTGCTGAGCAACGGGCATTTTTGTCACAATTAGAATCGCAGTATGGGGTAAGTGCAGAAACCATCGCCGCGATTTGGGGCATGGAGTCGTCATACGGCGTGGTGACTGGCAATAGCGATTTACCAAGCGCGCTCTCTAGCCTTGCTTATGACGGTCGTCGCCAAGAGTTCGCCGAAACGCAGTTACTATCATTAGCGACGCTATTGCAGCGTGGTGATGTGTCGTGGTCACAGTTAGAAGGCTCTTGGGCTGGCGGCATGGGACAAACGCAGTTCATCCCAGGTACTTGGTTAGAGCATGGTGTCGATGGTGATGGTAATGGTCACCGCAACCCATGGTCAACAGGCGATGCCTTAGCCTCTACGGCCAATTATCTCAGCAACTCAGGCTGGGTTCGCGGTCTGGCACCTTTTTATGAGGTAACGGTTCCATCTTCATTTGATTATTCAGTGGTCGGTAGCAAGCAACCTGCAGCCAGATGGGCGGCGCTTGGCGTTGATACCATAGATGATGTGTATCTCGATGCCAATACGCAAATGGAGCTATGGCTACCAGCGGGTAAAGATGGCCCAGTGCTATTGTTAAGCCCAAATTTTGATGTGATCAAGGTTTATAACAACTCATCGAGCTATGCGCTGGGTGTGAGCTTGCTGGGTAAAGCACTGGCTGGGCAAAGTGGTCTACGAAAATCATGGCCGCGCTATGAAAACCCATTATCGACTTCTCAAGTGACCAGATTGCAGCAGCGCTTAACCAGTGCAGGTTATGATACCAAAGGCACGGATGGTATTATCGGTACCAACACGCGCAAAGCATTCCAGCGTTGGCAAGCCGATAACGGGCAAACGCCAGATGGTTTTATCAGTCAGCGGAGTGCTTCTTCATTGACATCATGGTGAAGTTGGTTGCTGGCGCTATTATGTAATAATCAACGCCACCGTTTTTGACGACTGTGTTCATAATTTTTTATAGTGATGACTCTAAAAAAGCACCTAGATTAAGGTGCTTTTTTATGCCCTATCTAAAGGCATTGATTTACAGGTAGCAGCTTACTTAAAAGGTACTGAGTTAAAAGGCTCGCATTGAAAATTAAGCAGTTAAAATTAAGTACTCACTATTCGGGCATGTCATCATTTTAAAAATGGCGATAAAAATGAGATAAATGGTAGCCAAACAAGAAAAATAGCGCAGATATAGTCAGAGCATTTTTAAACCGCTACGGTGTTGCCCGCCCTAGATGTACTCAGTGTACTATCTGCGGTCGGTCGCCTTGTAGCGATTCTAAAATTCCTTGACTATAGTATCGAGATATTGACCAGCTATTTGATACAATTTGGTAGTATTTAGCCTGTTTAGTCTCTTCCGTTCAGATTGAGGACATGCCCTAATATCGATTATCTGTTAGTGTTTAACGAGCAGGGTGCTATATGAACTTATTTGTATGGTGCTATCAAAAACTTAAGTACACTCGCATTGAAAATATATAAAATCGACTACAACAAGTAGAAGAGATGCAATTAACGCTGATAGCAAAAAATACGGGCTACAGATGATAAACTGTTAGCAATGCCTCACTATAATGTAATACTAATAACAACCGACAAACTGAGTGTTCCCCTATGATTACGATGGAAGCGTTACAGACAGCGATAAAGCTGCGCGTAGATACTTATAATAATAATGACTTTCCATTGCCAACAAGGGTGCTCAACACCTGTGAGCTGCTAGACAGTCGTAATCAAATACTGGCGCAAGATATCACCGCAACATTCGATATACCAAGACAGAATCTATCAGCGATGGATGGTTATGCGATCGCTCATGGCAGCGATATATCAAACGACAGCAGCATTCAAATCATTGGCGAATCACAAGCGGGCAGTGCTTATACTGGCGAGTTAACAGCGGGACAAGGTGTACGTATCTTTACTGGCGCCGTCGTTCCAGATAGCTGTGACACGGTCATCATGCAAGAGAATACTAACTTTGCCACTATTAGAGACACAATCGATAAATCAAAACCTTACACGGTGACGCTGTCGCAAACGGCTCAGATCGATAACAATATTCGCAAACAAGGTGAAGAAATCGAATCGGGCGAGGCCGTATTGAAGGTAGGTAAACGTCTTAATGCTGCTGATATTAGCTTATTGGCTAATTTGGGCGTCAGCCAAATCAAGGTGTTTCAGCCATTGACGGTAGGCCTGTTAGCAACTGGTGATGAGCTGGTTGCTATTGGCAATGAGCTGACAAGCTTGGCGCAAATATATAATTCTAATACGCCTACACTCAAAACCATGCTGGCTGATCTGCCAGTGACCATTCGTGATTACGGCATTATCCCTGACAATCTAGAGCAGACGACTGCCGCTGTCAATAAAGCGATGCAAGACTGCGATGTCCTGATATCAACGGCTGGCGTCTCGGTTGGTGATTATGATTTTTTGACTACCGTGATTGAACAGCTGGGTCAAATTAACCACTATAAAGTCGCGATGAAGCCGGGTAAGCCGTTTGTGTTTGGTGAATTAAACCAAGATATAGCTAAGCCCGTGTTATATTTTGGTCTGCCGGGCAATCCATTATCGACGGTCGTTGGGGCGTTACAGTTTGTGATACCAGCATTGTGGCAAATGTCAGGCGCTGATTTAGCAGAGCGACCCATGCAATTGAGTGTCAAAGCAACGCTCACAAACGATATCAAAAAATCAGCTGGTCGTAAGGACTTTCAGCGCGGTGTTCTCACACAAAACGACGCTGGCAGTTATCAAGTTGAGTGCTTCTCAGGTCAGCAATCACATAGAATCAAACAGCTTAGCCGAGCGAATTGCTTTGTTGTTTTGGACAAAGACAGTGGTAATGTGGCATCAGGTGATAGCGTCATTGTGCAGCCGTTCCCTTGGCTACATGCGTAGTGACAGTTTTCTAAATCTCTATAAGATGACTACAAAAAAACTGAAAATAAATCATACAATGGTAGGCCAAACACGAATAATAAAGTAATGCTGCCCACAAGCACTACTGATGGTAGGAAAATATGAGTGATGACAACATTAAGATAGGCCATGCACAACTGTATTCGCCTAGTATGTCTACATTAACAGCCGCTACGGCTTTTGATAATTATCAAGCCCCGTCTGTAACAGCACCTACCGAGCAAGATATTGAGCACTCTCAACCGTTAACTGATGGTTTTGCTCGACGTCTTACCTATCTGCGTTTGTCTATTACCGACTTCTGTAACTTTCGCTGTGAATACTGTTTGCCGAACGGCTATCAAGGCAAACGCCCTGATGATGAGCTTAGTGTTCCTGAGATTGCCACACTGATACGCGGCTTTGCTCAAGTCGGCACCAAAAAAGTTAGAATCACTGGCGGTGAGCCCTCTATCCGTCGCGATGTCGTCGAGATTATTGAAACCATCAAACAAACTGATGGCATTGAAACGGTGGCGATGACCAGTAATGGTTATAAGCTGGGTAAGCATTTAACCAGTTGGCAAGCAGCTGGGCTCGACCAGTTAAATATCAGCATGGACAGCTTTGATGCCGCTACTTTTCACAAGATGACAGGCTTTGATAGCTTGCCACAACTACTTGCTGACATGGATACGTTGCTGCAAACCACGGATATTAAGCTTAAAATTAATAGTGTGTTGATGGCAGAAACTGCCTTTGAAAATCTGATAGATGCCATTGATTATGTCAAAGATAGACAAGTGACTTATCGATTTATTGAATTCATGCAGACCAGCGACAATAGCGATCTGTTTTTTGCTCAGCATGCCCAGTCCGATATTATTACCGATTATTTATTAGAGCATGGCTGGCAGCCACATGAGCGCGGCAGTAGTGATGGTCCAGCGGTAGAGTACAGCCATCCTGATTATATGGGACGCATTGGTATGATTGCCCCTTACGCGGCGCATTTCTGTGATACCTGTAATCGCCTGCGGGTGAGCAGTCAAGGCAAAGTGCATCTGTGCTTATTCGATCAAGGCAACTATGATATTCGTCAGCATCTACAGACTAACGATGTGCAAGGTTTAGTCAATGATCTATATAGCTTTATGCCGATTAAACCTGAGCACCATCATTTGCATGATGCCAATAGCGGCATTATGCATAACCTGTCAATCATTGGCGGTTAAATTAATAAGCACGTTACGCTTTTTTAAACATTAACATCACCTTCTCGAGGAAACTCTATGAGCAAACCCGCTACAGCATTTACACCGCTTAATATTACCGTATTAACCGTCTCTGACAGTCGAACACTTGCAGAAGATACCTCAGGACAATACTTGGTAGACAGCTTAACCGAAGCAGGGCATCATTTAGCAGACCGTCAATTGATCTCTGATGATATCTACCAGATAAGAGCGGTGATCAGTGGTTGGATTGCAGATCCAAAGGTTCATGCAGTGATTACGACGGGCGGTACGGGATTTTTTATCAGAGATAGCATGCCAGAAGCGGTAAAAGTACTGTTTGATAAGTCGATCGATGGCTTTGGTGAAATGTTTCGTCTCATCTCAAAAGATGAAATTGGCATGTCTACGGTACAATCACGAGCGGTTGCTGGCATGGCAAATGGCACCGGTATATTTTGCTTACCGGGCTCATCAGGCGCGTGTCGTACTGGCTGGGAAAATATCTTAAAAGAGCAGTTCGATAGCCGTACTCGTCCATGCAATTTTGTGCCGCACTTTTTGGCACAAAATCCTAGCCATGACTGATATTCAATGATGGTTGATACTGCACCACATCTAAATAGCTTGGCAGGCGTAGTCATCTTAGCGGGTGGTGCGTCCAAGCGTATGGGCACGCCCAAAGCGGAGCTCACTCTGTCGACAGGTGAGCGGCTATTAGACTATCATGTGCGTCATGCCCTTGAACTAACAGCGGCTGATTCAAATGCCGCTGATTTCAATATACTGATTATGATTGCAGACAATGAGCGCGGTTTTACGGTTGATTTAGATTTAACTGTTAGTAATATACAATCTTCAATTATGCATATTACTGATTACACTCCTATGAAAGATGACAAACAGAGCGATAATGGCGGGGCTTTGGTTGCTATTGAATCAGCTCTGCAGACATTAGCTAAGCTCACTGATACAACGCCAAACCAAAAATCCGGCTCCTCATGGTTACTCGTTATTAGCTGCGATAGCTTAATACCGGCAACTGATTTGTGGCAAAAATTACAACCAGTGATTAGTCAAGCGGCCGATAAAAAAGTGGTTTGTCTAACCGATGATAGCCATCTATATCCATTATTGGGGCTGTATCAATTAAGTGTTGAGCCTGATCTGAAGGCTTATGTTGATAGCGGTCAACGCCGCGTCATGTCATTTATCAAGCCTCTTACGCAAGCGGTGCCTTTGACAGAAAATTGGCAGCATCTGACCAACTTTAATACCCCTGAAGATTTTCAACGTGCCTGCGCAGTGTTAAGCGATTTATAAAATTTTATCAAGAGACTTTATCAAGAGACTTTATCAAGAGACTTTATCAAGAGACTTTATCAAGAGACCTTATCAAGAGACATTAGCAATGAATAGCAATAATCAGGAAAGCAGACAATCTAGCTTATCGCATCTAGACGGCAACGGCGATATTACCATGGTTGATGTCAGTGGCAAGACGGCAACGACGCGAGAAGCCAATGCAGTCGGACAAGTGCGTTTCCCAAGCGAGATTTATGCGCAAATCAAAGCTGCTGATGGTATGACCAAAAAGGGTAGCATTACTCAGACGGCGCATATCGCCGGTATTATGGCCGCCAAGCGCACCCACGATTTGATTCCACTGTGTCATCCATTGCCGCTAGACAAGATTGGTCTAGCCTTTGCTTATGATGACGACCTAAATGCCATTATCGTCAGCGGCACTGTCAAAGTCACGCATAAAACTGGGGTCGAGATGGAAGCCTTAACCGCCGTTAGCATTGCTTGTTTGACCATCTACGATATGACCAAAGCGCTATCGCATGATATCGTTATTGATAATATTCATTTGGTGACAAAAACAGGTGGAAAATCAGACTATCGTCATGCTTAAAATCACACTTAGAATAATGAAGTTTTTTATAACGATGAGCATTACCAGATAAGCAGTAATATATAGTCAAAATATCCTAAAATCGCTACGGTACTGCTGATATCAATTTTTTGAAGCCTCTGTCTGCGCAGGCATAGCAAGCAAAAAAAATAGATATCAGCAGTGCGTGATGTGTCGATATTACTTTTAACTGACTATAGTTATAACGCTCGATAGTTTGCACAGAATGGAAGGTTTTTATGAGTAATATTGACGTAGCACCAAACACTGAAGCAACGATGACTATCAACGTCTTGTATTTCGCCAGCTTAGCGGACGAAGCCAATTGCCAAGAAGAAGCGGTCAGCGTTGAGCAGTCGACCTCATTGACTGAGCTATACGAACAACTCAGTCAAAAGCATCGCTTTAGTCGCCCGCAGGCAGAGCTACGCGTGGCGGTAAATGATTACTTTGCTAAATGGACAGACCAGATCTATGATGGTGATAGTGTGGTATTTATCACCCCAGTTGCGGGTGGTTAAATTTTAGTAGATCGCTTCCTAATTAAAAAGACAGCAAATAGAGACATCAAATGACAGATAACGTCCACAGCCACTCAATGAGTATCAAGCGTAGTATCGATGAAGCCTACCTAATCGCTGAGCGTGATGGCTTTGCGTTATTAGACGTAGCGATTGATGAAGGTCGACTAAAAAATACCCTCGATGATGATAGCTGCGGTGCTTTTGTTTGCTTTGAAGGCAGAGTGCGTAATCATAATAATGCCACTAGTGTTGAACGCTTGACCTATTATGGTTATGAAGACTTAGCGCTGAATCAAGGTCGCGCAATTATCGAAGAAGCTAAAAAGCGTTTTGAAATCACTCATGCCATTGCCATTCATCGTATCGGTGCTTTAGAGATAGGCGATGTCGCTGTGTGGGTTGGTGTGGTTTCTGCCCATCGTTATCCCGCTTTTGATGCTTGCCGCTGGATACTCGATACAATTAAGGCAGATATTCCGGTTTGGAAGCAAGAATACTACGACAATGATGTTTCCAAGTGGCTTAGTAACAATGGTTAAGAACGAGGATGGTTAGTAATGGCTAAGTTGATGGCGGTGACACCTATCTCTGCGTTTTTACTAGTAGCGTTAAGCGCTTGCACAGCAGAAAATACGGTTGACACGGATTCTGCTAGCCAGACACCTGAGCAAACCCAAACCCTACGTATTGCTGCTGCTGCCAATTTATCGGATGTGTTGCCTCAAATTGTTGATGGTTATAAAGTAGATAAAAATTTAGTGGCGCAGGATATCGACGTCACTTATGCCTCGTCAGGCAAGTTATACGCGCAAATAAAAGCAGGTGCACCTTACGATATATTCTTATCTGCCAATCAAGAATTCCCTGCCAAACTGGCGGCTGAAAGAGTCGTAGACAACGATAAAAATAATGAGAGTTATACACCATTTACTTATACGCAAGGTCAATTGGCACTATATAGCGTCACTAAGTCATTGCATGGTCTTGAGCCAGCAGCGGTGAGTGACTTATTAATAAAAGACGCTAATGGTAAGATAGCCATCGCTAATCCTGAGCTTGCCCCTTATGGCGCATCGGCACAAGCCTATCTACAGTCGCAAACTCTATATAACACTTTAAATCAGCAAAAACGCCTGATACAAGCAGAAAATATCGGCCAAGCATTTCAATACGCACATACGGGCAGTGTGGATTATGGCTTTGTTGCACAGTCACAAATCATCGCTATCAAAGCCAAACCCGAACAATTTATCACGTTAGCGCCAGCCTCTTATCCAGCGATTTTGCAAGATGGAATCGTCATCAGTGACGCACTCATCGCCGCAGATTTTACTGATTATTTGCGCTCAAAAGCAGGACAACACTATTTCTCGCAAGCCGGCTATTTAATGGTTAAATAACCAAGCATTATCCTTATATCAAACCCAAAAATATGATTAGCTGTGTCAAAATCGCTTAACCTATCAGGTGTAGTACTTGTACTATTTTTCCTTGCTACTTTAATTTTTGTAAATGATATGGCCAGTGAAAAGTAATATCGATACATCAGCAATACCGTCACGTTTTTAGGATATTTTGACTATATTACTTGTTACGATCAGTAACGGCTAGCAACGACCAAGAAAGAGCAGTGACGTTATGATAGCCCAATCTCTTATGGCAGACATGCTCAGTCCATTGTGGGTGAGCATTAAGCTCGCTAGTGTGACTACCTTGTGCTTATTACTGTTTGCCACGCCTATTGCTTATTGGCTCGCCAAACCCAGCCGTGGCCGCGTACTTAGCCGTTTTAAAGTCTTACTAATGGGCGTTATCGCGTTGCCGTTGGTATTACCGCCTACCGTGATTGGTTTTTATTTATTACTGCTATTAAGCCCCAACGTTGGTATCGGTAGATGGCTTGCCGAGCATAACATCAGTCCATTCATCTTTACCTTTGAAGGGCTTGTCATCGGCTCTATTATTTACTCATTGCCTTTTTATATTCAGCCTGTCTACGCTCAGTTTTTGCGCATTCCACCTAGCGTCATTGAAGTTGCACATTTATTAGAAACCAGTCGTCTGAGGCGCTTTATGAAAGTGGCATTGCCACAAGCGCGCGTTGGTATCATTCTTGGCAGCTTAATTAGCTTTGCCCATACCATTGGCGAGTTCGGCGTGGTATTGATGATAGGTGGCAGTATCTCCGGTGAGACCAAAGTCGTCTCGATTGCTATCTATGAGCAAGTCGAGGCACTGAATTATGAAGCTGCACATATGATGTCCGGCATTCTTATTATCATTGGTGTGATCATGGTCGCCTTGATTGCCACTGTCAATAAGCTAAATCAACGCTGATGCTCGATTAACGTTGATAAAAGCGACGCAAACAGCATTTTTGAAACACTATAATTTCTAGCGATTCTCATCTGAGCGCTTAATACTGTCTGGGCTTGCTTGATAAACAGCATCTAGCTCATCCTCTGTTAGATACTTTTCTACGATAGGATACAGTTCGCGCTCCTCAAAACGAATATGGTCGTATAGTAACGTGCCAAGCTCTCTAACTTGTTCTGTCGTTATAGACTGATTCGCCGTTTTTTGACCCGTATCTATCAGGGTCTGCAAGCGTTTATGCTGACCAGTAAGCGTCTCTAATACCGATGCTACTTCAGGTTGAGATGCTCGATAAGGCTCTAGGGCGTTGGCAATTAAATTGTCTTCAATCTGAAAATGACATTGCATATCGTCGATATAAGCGGTGAGATTATGCCAGTGCTTGGCAATCTCGTCAGTCGTGTCAGCGCATTCTTTCGCATGACGAGATAAGTTGAGACCAAGGTGATGCTGGCGAGATAATGGCTGTAATTGATTGCTGCGTTTCATAATTGGACCCCTTCATAAGTCTACAAACGATTAGGTAAAATACTTTTGAAACAAAAGCTTTTATTTTTAATACTGTCATTCTAAAAATTATGATGCTGTTACTATCAGCATACACAAGCATCAAGGCAGGTTGTTATTTCATTTTTATCTCTACTTTTCAAATGAGGACACGCCCTAGAATTATATAAATATAATTGAATTACTATAAAACCAATAGCACTGGTAATATCAGCTTATCGATTTTATGTAAAATTGACTATAGAGTCGTCTTTGCATTGGCTCTATTTTAAAAAGGCCTAATAATTTTGAGAAACTGCTCCAAACGACAAGTATTGTTCTAAAAATAAGAACTATAATTTGCGTTTACCCCTGTTTATTTGCGGGTCGTCAACACCTATAATAGTGTTATCGAATAAAGACAACCGAGCAAAAACATAGGAAGATGATTATGACTACTACAAATAAAATCAATGATAATCTTACCCCACTACAACACCGTACCGTGATGCATCAACTACCTGGCATGCCAACCTCTGATGGCGCTGGCGTGAAGCTCACGCGTATTATTGGCACGCCGCATCTGGATACGTTGGATCCGTTTTTGATGTTAGATTGCTTTGAGAGCGATGATGCTGATGATTATGTGGCAGGCTTTCCTACCCATCCGCATCGCGGCTTTGAGACCGTGACCTATCTGCTCAATGGTCGTATGCGTCATAAAGACAATGCAGGTAATGAAGGTGTCATCGAGCCGGGCGGTGTGCAGTGGATGAGCGCTGGGCGTGGCATCTTGCATTCAGAGATGCCAGAACAAGAAGAGGGCTTGTTAAAAGGCTTTCAGCTATGGGTCAACTTGCCTGCCAGCGCTAAAATGAGTGAGCCGAATTATCAAGAGTTTCCACCAGAGTCGACGCCACTTGAGCGCCGCGACAATGGCACCGAAATTCGCGTCATCGCTGGTGAGACTAGCGAAGGTACGGTTGGACCTGTTATCAATAACTATACTTATCCGACGTACTTGGATGTTACCTTACCGGCTAATACCAGCTTTGAGCAGGCTTTGGCAAGCGAGCACAATGCCTTTATCTACGTGGTAGAGGGTGAGTTACAAGTACGAGATGCTGAAGGAAATGTCAGCAAAAATAATACGGTACGTGCCAAAAACCTTGCTGTATTAACCAAAGGTGATACTGTTACTGTGGATAGCGCTAATGATGGCGCGCGGTTTTTGTTAATCGCAGGCCAGCCGCTTAACGAGCCAGTCGCTCGCATGGGGCCGTTTGTGATGAATACTGAAGCCGAGCTACATCAGGCGGTCAATGACTTTCACAATGGCAAGTTTGGACAACCTGCTTAAGCGTGATTGTGAGTATCAACGCGTTAATGATAAAGTAGCAAAGCCCGCTAAATTAATTTTAGCGGGCTTCTTTATTGAATACTAAGAATGATAGGGTGGATTATTTACGTTTTTTATTCAGCACTTCCACTAGCAGGAGTTGCTTCAAATTCAGCCAGCATAGCGCTAATGCGCTTGTCTTTTTGCTGCCACATCTCTTCTATCCAAGCAAACATCTGCGCCTTGATGGCCTCATCATTCTCATAACCGCCATTTTTGACCGCATCAAAGAGCGCATCAGGTATCTCGACATGTCGTACGTCGACACCCAAGCGTTTGATATTGCCTTTCCACAGATCACTGTAAGTCGGCACCCCATCAGGATATACGATGGTCATATCCAAGATGCCATCCATCTCTTTACCCAACGCATTAATTGCTAATGATAAACCGCCCGCACGTGGCTTGAGGAGATACTTGTAAGGTGACTGCTGTTTGTCATGCTTGTCTTGGGTAAAGCGCGTGCCTTCTAAATAGTTCAATAAGGTAAAAGGTTTGTCTTTGAGTAGGGCGCATGCGCGTTTGGCTTCTTCGATATCTTTGCCTTGTAAAGCTGGGTTTTTAGCAATTGCCTCTTTAGAATGGCGACGCATAATAGGAAAGTCTAAAAAATAAAACGCTTGACCGATAACAGGAATGTATATCAGCTCAAACTTGGTAAAAAAGCGCGTTAATGGCAAGCGGTTTTCACTAATGTATTGCACGATACTGGTATCTACCCATGACTGATGGTTGCTCATCAGTAGATACTTGCCTTGGGTATTGACGTCGTCAGGTAGGCTGATGCGCCAGTCTTTCTCCGGCAAGATATTATCGATTAAGGCGTTATTACTATTTATCCAATAGTTAGTCACTTTGATCATCGTGTCATCAGCGATCGCGGCACCGGTCACGACTTTAGTAGCACCCATTAGCCATACCGGTAGTGCAACGATTAGGCTGTTACCAGCAAGTACCCCTGTGGCCGTTGCAAGCGAGGCAACTTTGCCAAGTTTAGGGTTGCGTTTGTGCATTTTTTGCATGAATGATGACAGTCGCATATTAAATCCTTTTATTCTACTAACTGATAATGACTCCAGTTCACTGAACGCGCGTTAACCATAGTCGGTTAAATATAATTTGGATACAAGGAAGGCGGGTGAAAGCACTACAAATAGTAGACTAAACGAGCCTGAGACCATATCTGATTTATAGGGTACTGACTATATCTGGTTTTTATGAGCGTATAAACTGGACTTGAGAAGAATTGAGCTATCATTATCCACTTGCTGACGATATTTTCTAGCGTTTTTGAGTAATCTCTAACGCACTTGAGTAAGCGAACAAAGCGGGAGCACCGCCCGTATGCCAAAATAACACACGATCCGTTTGCTTAATTTTACCTGTGCGAATCATATCTATTAACCCGCCCATCGCACGACCCGTATAAACAGGATCTAACAAGATTCCCTCTGTTTGCGCAGTCATCTCAATGGCTTCGTTTTCCAAAGCACCAACCACGCCATAACCGCCGCCTACATAATCAGAGTTAAGTATTAAATCGCTCTCTGAAAATTGATGGTCGGCTGCGATAAGGACAGCGGTGCTATTGGCAAGCGCGACGGTATACTGATCAAATGGCACTTTGTCTGTTTCGCCTTTATCGATATTGATACCCACGATCTGCGCAGGCGAGTTGAGCATTTTCTTGCCAAGCATCAAGCCGGCTTGTGTCGCACCAGAGCTAGAGGCAAAAACAATATGAGTAAATGAGACGTCCATGCTGGTACGTTGCGACTCTAACTCTTTAAAGGCTTCTACAAAGGCCAAAGCACCCAATTCATTGGAACCACCATAAGGGATGACGTAGGGTTTTTTGCCTTGTGTTTTTAACTGTTCGACGATTTTAGGAATGTCTTCCCCTTTGCGATGGGCGCCTGCCCAATGAATATGACACCCGAAAATCTTATCCAATAATAAATTGCCACTTGCTTGCTCAGGTTCTTCTCCGCCTAATACTAAATGGCAGTCAAGTCCCAAGCTTGCAACGGCAGCAGCAGTTTGGCGACAATGATTAGATTGTGCAGCGCCTGCCGTAATCACGCAATCAGCACCCTGAGCAAGGGCGTCACCCATTATAAATTCAAGCTTACGGGTTTTGTTGCCACCCAATGCCAATCCTGTATTGTCATCTCGTTTCATAAAGATAGTAGGGCCGCCGAGTTTGTCACTCAATCTGGTGAGCTCTATCAAAGGGGTGGGGAAGAAGCCTAATGATTGTCTGGGTATGTGGTTATAGTCCATGTGTTATTCGCTTTATGGGTAGAGAAATTATGAGCTTGGAAGCTATCCCATGATAGTAATTATTGAATATTAATACCATACAATATTTAGCTATCAGAATAGCTGTTTTTAGAGCACTAAATATATAATTTTGATAGATAGGTCGGCTCATTGATGACACGTCCTAGCCCAAGTTGCCCGTTTTAATCCATAGAGACCGTTTCAATCCATAGAGAATAGGCATTAAGTAAAAACACTGTCTTATCTTCAATTTCTAGAAAAATAGGTATCAGACCAATTTTATTCATTTGGCTTATCAAACAAGGCTTCGATAGGTTTGCTGTGAATCTTAGAGGCGTTAAACAGTGACTTATTAGCCGTATCGCCCTCTGTCCAAAAATTAATATTAAACTGAGCATCATCACTCAGCTCCACTCGGTGCCAATACTGTGGCGGACTAACCGCAAACTGTCCCGCTTTAATGACGATGGTTTGCTCTGGTTCGGTGGCTGCTTCATTGGCAAATCCGTAAAAAGTGACCTCTCCTTGCATGACACAAATCTGACCATACACGCCCTCCGCAGTATTGTGGTGAGTGAGTAGGGCTTTGGGTACTTTATCCTTGGTAAAGAAATGGGTAGAGCGTTTTACTTTCCAATGACTGGGGATGATTATATGGTTCATGAGAACTCCTTGATTGAGTAAACAAAGTGATTTTTATCAAATTTTAATAATCATTAAGCTTAGCATTAGCAGATGTAGCATTGACTTGTTTCAACAATTATACGATCAGCTTGAATAGTTTTTAAAATTAAATCAAATGTTGTTGAGATAAATTATAACATTCATTTAAAATGAATGTTATAATTTATTTTTAAGGCTTTGGTGGACTGCGATTACTGAGACAGCAGTGTTGCTGATTATTGAAATAACCTTAGGTGTTAGCTATTTAACCGCATGACTTATTAGCAGTATAGGAATCATATAGTCAATTCGACATAAAATCGATACGCTAATATTACCAGTGCTACTGGTATAAATTTTACTTGCGTGCTGTGTCTGCGCTGACAGAGGCTGCGCAAAATTCATCCCAGCAGCACTGTATTTTTTTATAGTGATTCAACTATATTTTAAATAAGTGATGCCTTAAAACACCCTTAAACATTCATTATTAATAGATGTTTAAGGGTTATGACCTATTTGCAAGGAGGAGCGAGACATGGGTGAGTACAAGAAGTATTGGTTCGGTTTACTGGCCGTGCTAATCGTGACATTTATATTTTTAGGGTGGGGCGGTGTTGAAATCTATCGCACAGCACCACCAATACCAGATCAGTATGTCGATACTACTGGTCAGGTTTTATTAACAGAAGAGGATATCTTAGATGGTCAGTCTGCATGGCAACGCACAGGCGGTCAGCAGCTTGGTTCGGTATTGGGTCATGGTGCTTATCAAGCGCCAGATTGGACCGCGGACTGGCTGCATAGAGAGCTGGTAGCATGGTTAGATATTAGATCCGAAGAGCTATATGGCAGTAATTTTTCTGACGCATCTGATGATCAAAAAGCGGTATTGAACGCGCAGCTGAAAAAAGAATATCGTGGTAGCGTGGTCAATGATAGCGAGCAAGTCGTGCTATCAGACACGCGGATTGCCGCTATCAATCAGATAGCGCCTTATTATATGAGCTTGTATGGTGATGACCCTGCATTGCAAGAGTCTCGAGAGAACTTTGCGATGAAGAACAACACCATAATGGATGCTGCTGATAGACAAAAACTGACCAACTTTTTCTTTTGGACCGCGTGGATTGCTTCTGCTGAACGTCCCGGTACTGATGCTACCTATACGAATAACTGGCCGCATGAGCCGCTTATCGATAACGTACCGACGTCAGAAAATATTATGTGGTCTATCGCCAGTATTGTCTTTTTAATTGCTGGGGTAGGGTTTTTAATTTGGGGCTGGTCTTTCTTACGTCAAGAAGAAGAGGTTAAACAAATCACGCCAGATGCTGACCCATTAACCAAAGTTGCTTTGACCCCTTCTCAAAAGGCGCTCGCAAAATACGGCTTTTTAGTGGTGGCACTGTTTGTATTTCAGGTATTTATCGGCGGTTTTGTCGCGCATTATACGGTCGAAGGTCAAGAGTTTTATGGTATTCCAGTTGCAGATTTTTTTCCTTATGCGCTAGTACGTACGTGGCATATTCAGTCGGCCTTATTTTGGATTGCCACTGCATTTTTGATGGCAGGGCTGTTTTTGACACCGCTTATCAATGGCGGTAAAGATCCTAAATATCAAAAACTAGGCGTCGATATATTATGGTTTTCATTAATTATCGTGGTAGTGGGGTCTTTTGCCGGTCAGTATTTTGCTTTAGCAGATATAATGCCCGCAAAATATAACTTTTGGTTTGGACATCAAGGCTATGAGTATATTGACCTAGGCAGATTTTGGCAGATTTTAAAATGGGTTGCCGTACTGTTTTGGCTGTTATTAATGACCCGTGGTTGTTTACCTGCCTTTAAAGAACAAGGTGATAAAAACTTACTCGCTATCTTCTTTGCCTCCGTCGTTTGTGTTGGCTTATTTTATGGTGCAGGCTTGTTCTATGGTGAGCGCACCCATTTAACCATCATGGAATACTGGCGCTGGTGGGTTGTGCATTTATGGGTAGAGGGTTTCTTTGAAGTATTCGCTACGGTCTCGCTTGCTTTTATTTTTTATAACTTGGGCTTGGTGAATAAGAAAATCGCCACAGCCAGCTCTATTGCCTCTGCCGCGCTATTCCTGCTTGGCGGTGTACCAGGCACATTCCATCATTTGTATTATTCCGGCACGACCACACCGGTGATGGCAATCGGTGCATCATTCAGTGCGTTAGAAGTGGTGCCATTAGTGGTCTTAGGTTATGAAGGCTATGAGCATTGGTCTATGCAGCGTCAAGCGCCATGGATGAATAAATTAAAATGGCCTATCATGTGCTTCGTCGCGGTCGCCTTCTGGAATATGTTAGGGGCTGGGGTGTTTGGCTTTATGATTAATCCACCGGTATCATTATTCTACCTACAAGGATTAAATACCACTGCCGTGCATTCACATGCTGCACTGTTCGGGGTATATGGATTTTTAGCGATTGGTTTTGTATTACTGGTAATGCGATATATTCGTCCAGACTATATTTTTAGTGAAAAGCTCATCAAAACTGGCTTTTGGGCATTAAATATAGGCTTGGTATTGATGATTGCGACCAGCTTGCTACCCATCGGTATCTTCCAAGCGCATGCTTCCATGACCGAAGGTTTATGGTACGCGCGTAGTGAGGGCTTCTTACAACAAGACTTCTTACAAACGCTACGTTGGGTGCGTACCTTTGCCGATGTCATCTTTATCATTGGTGCTATTTGTGTAGCATTGCAGGTGGTCAAACTGGCGTTTGCAAAACCGTCACACTCTAATTATCAGCCGAACAAACCAGTGAACGATTGATGATAGGGCGTAGGTATTGAAGATAGTGTTTGAGTAAAAATCCCTGCCTAGTAGCGGGGATTTTTATTATTTTGAAACTGGTTTTTAGAAGGGTTTTATCACGAAGTTATGGATTTTTCACTAAACCTCTTCATACATAGATTTGCTAAATTAAGGGTCACTACCACCAAACTTTAACCATCATGGTCACAAAATGGTCACCGTTTGGTCCCTGAGAAATTGGTCACCGACTTCCACAAGATAGAGTGCATGTGCAAAAACTTATCATTCATGCATTTTTGAAGAGTAGATTTTTTGGTAAAGGTGAAAAGAGAGAAAGCATCCAACCCTTATAAAGAAAAGGTTTAAGTGGAAATTCAGACACAAAAAAACCTCAAACAAAGTTATGTTTGAGGCGAAACTTGCTCAGATTTAACATCCGAATTCGTTTTAAATATGGCGCAGCGGACGGGACTCGAACCCGCGACCCCCGGCGTGACAGGCCGGTATTCTAACCAACTGAACTACCGCTGCTTAGGTCGTTTTTAGCATCTTCTCTTATTACAGAGACACTCGCTAAAAAGAGTGGTGGGTGATGACGGATTCGAACCGCCGACATTCTGCGTGTAAGGCAGACGCTCTACCAACTGAGCTAATCACCCTGAGAAGCGTATAAAAATTGCACTGCAATTTTAGCTTCGCAAGAGAAATCCTTTAAATAGGATTTCTTAAAAGTTCTACTATCTAAAGGTGTCACGCTCTAGAATCATAAAAACTTTCAACAACATAGAACTTAATTAAAGCCCCTTGCTGTGGGTGTGTATTATATAGATTTACACCTGCCTGTCAAATATTATTTTAAGTATTTTATAAATTGATGATTATCCTAGTTTTATGGTCGTCATTGTAGCGCTTGTTTAGCCCATATAGTGGCTACACAGTTACCTATTGTGTGTGTGCTAAAAGCTACTATACTGATAATGCTTTGTGGCACGTGCATGTGTTGAATTATTTGATTGGTATTAATTGATTGGTTGGTTGATGGAGGCGGGCATAGACACTTTTGCTATTGAAAAGTACTTTACGACATGGTCTTTTGGCGACTTTGCAGAATTGGGACTGATATTACATGTCGTGCTCATGATATTAATGACGCTACGGATTGTATCGGTACAGCGCAATATTGGTGTATCGATTGCTTGGGTTGCCGTGCTTTATACCTTGCCTGTGGTAGGATTTATTGCCTATATATTGCTGGGTGAGCCAATGATCGGACGCCGCTATCGTGAACGCGTGGATCAAGCCAGCCTGCTGATGAATGATATGGCAAAGCGGGAGCATTTGGTCTTTGACAAGGGGCAAGATTTGTTGCCCGACAACTATCGCGGTGTCAGCCAAATAGGGACGCGCTGGACAGGCTTTGGGGTGTTCCCCGATCATCAAATGCAGCTATTAACCGCGCCCAATGCTATTTTTAAGCGTTTGATCGATGATATTGAGTCAGCAAAGAGCATCATCTTGATGGAGTTTTATATTATCTATCCGAAGGGGCAGGTGGTAGAGGTGATAGAGGCGTTGGTCGCTGCCGTACAGCGCGGGGTCGAGTGCCATATATTGGCGGATAGTGTTGGCAGTTTCAGCTTTTTTAACAGCAATGAGCACCGAATGTTAGAGCGCGCGGGTGCCTTTGTCCATCAGTCGCTACCAGTAGGCTTGTTCAAGACTTTATTTAAGCGTTCAGATCTGCGTAACCACCGCAAGATGGTGGTCATTGATGAATACATTGGTTATATCGGCAGCTTTAATTTAGTCGATCCTAAGTTTTTTAAACAAAACAAAAACGTCGGACAGTGGATCGATGTGGCGATACGTAGCGTTAGCCATCGTACCATTAGTATAGCGACGGCGATGGCCAAGGTGGTGGTTACCGATATCGGTGCTGAAAACAAAAACAATCTAGACGAGCTAAACCAGCGGATAAATAACTATACCCGTAAACTATATGTGATGGATCCGACCATCAATGACATCAATAGCCGGGTGAAGTTCTTAGGTGATAGTATCGCCGCTGATGAGCCGCTACATACGGGCTCAACGTCGATAGTCATACCTCAGATGCCTATAATAGAAGGCGTGGTCGCGCAGTTGATACCTTCTGCACCACAGGTGACGGCGCATGTTATTTACAATACATTGGTGACGGTTATTCATCGCGCCAACAAACGTATTTGTATTACCACGCCGTACTTTGTGCCTGATGAGGCGCTATCAAGTGCGCTGACGATCGCGGCTAAGCGCGGGGTAGAGGTGACGATTATCGTTCCCGAAAAGGTCGATTCGTTTTTAGTACAGCATGCATCCCAAGCGTATTATGAGGAGTTACTAGAGGCAGGTGTGACCATTGCGCTATTTAAAGGTGGGTTGCTGCATGCTAAAACTGTGGTCATCGATGATGATTACTGTTTGTTCGGTACGGTAAATATCGATATGCGCAGCTTTTATCTCAATATGGAAGTCAGCTTGGCGATTTATACCCCAGAAATGGTCGCTCAAATCACTGACTGCCAAGAGACTTATCTGCAAAGCTGTCATTTTTTGACTTTAGCCGAATGGCAGCAGCGTGCAGGTTATGAGCGTTTGTTCGATAATGTGGTACGCTTGTTTAGTCCTTTATTGTAGCGCCTTAACTTTTAGGTTAAGGTAAACTATCTACACATTGCATTACTGTCGCCATCATAACGATGTCATCCTATTCATGACCTATTGAACTGTAAAAGGACACGCTTGCCTTATGTCTGCATCGCCTTTAACGCCACTTGATTATATCGCCGCAGGCTATTGGCAAGATTTCTTAGCGAATCGTCCGGTCGCAGGCGGCATTGCCTACGAAACTCAGCTACGTGATTGCGTTTTGGATGAGTCGCTGGCAAGCTTGCAACGGATAGACACCTTGCTGTCGCAGATACGTCGCGATTTGATTAAAGCGGGTCATTGGGATGAAGAGACGCTGCTAACGGATGAACGTTATCGCAATTTCATGATGTTTTTAGCGTTTTATGCAGGCCAAGTATTGGCACGGCACTGGCAAACCACAGCGCATTGGTATGGTCAGTTCGAGCTGCGCAAACGCTATCCAACATGGTCACTGAGCGCCGATGACTTTTATCAGCATATGGCAGTACTGTATGGCGACAATAACAATGCCAATATTAATGACAGTGTCAACTCACCGATATTTTTTGCCCTAGAACCAGTAGGGTTGCGTTTGTTCGGTCATATTGACCGGCCGTTTGTCGCTGTACAAGGCGGGCAAGTTGCTAGTGGCTTGTATCAAGCGGTCAGTGCCAGATTGCCAAGCGCTGGCAATAATCACACGTCTGCAACGAGCCATCAGAATAATAAAGCTGATATTACGTCCCATACAGCTTCGAATCCCAATACAAATTTAAAAGCAGGTTTAAGCCCGATTCGCATGAAGAGTAGTTCTCAGACAGTCGCTACTAGTGAACACTCTTTAGTAAAGCAGAATATAACGGCTACATCAGCAGATGCTTTAAATAGAGCTGATTTGAATAAAAATGCTTTGAATGAAGCTACTGCTCCACAAATATTGGATCGACTAAGCAATAAAGACTTATCGAATGAACAACAAGGTGAGATAAAGCCTGAGCTGTCTAAATTGGAACCGGCATTAACGCAAACCAAGTCAGATCGCTCGCCGTCAGTCCCTGTCAAACCCTCGCCAACCCCAGAAATTTTTAGCCAGTTATTGATAGAATTAGATGAGATTGAACAGCCACAAACTGCTGGTAATGCTGAATACCAGCAAGCTTGTAAAGTGCTAGAGCAGTTTGAACAGCACATTGCCAAGCAAAGCAAACCACGTGCACAAGTTAGTTTTTCAGAGCGTCATTTGGCAGCAAAAGAGCAAGCGTTGTTAAAACTACGAGAAGCCGCGCATGCTGGTAATACCGCTGCTATGCTACGTCTAGCGATGTATGAGCTACTCGGTGAAGGGTTAGCTACGGATAAAATCACTGGCACAGAGGCAGGTGTTGAATGGGTTAAGCAGGCCGCCAGCAAAGACGACAGCCGAGCCCAGCGCTTACTCAGTAGGATGTATTACCAGGGGGTTGGTATAGTGCAAGATATCAATAATGGTAAGTATTGGCTAGAGCAAGCTGCCCAAAATGGTCACGTAGAAGCAGCCAGCTTGGTGGCGCAGTGGCAGCAAGCGCAAGCGTTGATAACGACACAAAAGCAAGAACAACACAGTATCAAGCGCTATCAGCTGTTGCTGGCGATAGTCACAATAATGGCAGTGCTAATATTAATTATTGTCTAAACGATTTTTGTTAGCTCATACTGCGTAAAAGCTTATTATTAAGCAGAAAATTCAGGTAGAATTGTCGCGTTTTTTACCATCAGTTTTTTGAGAATGGTATTATCTGATTCATTACTAATCTGGGCTGTTCTATGCCATCTTCTCCTACGCCATTCAAGCCCTCTACTACCGCGTCTCCATCTAACGCGTTATCCAGTCGAGCGGTGTATCAACCACCCTTTTATTATCAATGTATCATTGGCTTACTCAAGCCGCTATATCGTCTGCAAGTCTGGCGACGCTCACACAAGCGCGATAACTATCAGCAAGAAGTGGCGCAGCGTTTTGGCAAGCACTATCCTGCAGCGCCAACAGCGGATATCAAAGCTGAAATGCACCATAAAGCTGAGATGGATAATAACGTTATCTGGTGCCACGCGGTGTCTTTAGGTGAAACCAATACAGTAGCGCCGTTGCTTGACATGCTATTGGCGCAGGGTTATCAGATTTGGCTGACCAATACCACGCAGACAGGTTTTGCCCGCGGTGCCAGCCGTTTCACTGCTGACATTGCTCAAGGTCGGCTTAGCCATAGCTATGTACCTGTAGATAGCCCTGCTGTTATTGAGACGTTTTTAGCGCATGTGCAGCCAGTCGCGGCCTTATTTGTAGAGACCGAACTGTGGGCGAATATTTTAGCCAAGCTATCCGAGCATTGTATTCCGAGCATCTTAGTCAATGGTCGTCTATCAGCCAGTTCATTTACAAGCTATCAAAAAATCGCTGCTGTCAGCGCCAGTATGATGAAAAATCTGACGTTAATTATTGCGCAAGACAATGAGTCTGCTAAACGCTTTCGCCAGCTGGGTGCTCATAGTGCGCAAATTCGGGTGGCGGGCTCACTCAAGTGGGTCATTAATAGACCAATGCTTAATAATGAAACGATTGATAGCAAAACTGATGATGTACAAGCGATTGATAGCAGTGCTGCTAAGAAAGAACATGAGCGTGCCACTATACAAAAGCAAAAGAGCGGTATTGCCGTCGAGTTGGGCATAGCTGATCGTCCTATTTGGGTCGCGGCCAGCACCCATATCGGTGAAGAAAGCATCGCTCTGTCATTACAGCAGCAGCTATTGTCCAACCCAGCGCTGGCAGACACGCTGTTGATTATCGTGCCCAGACATCCTGAACGCTTCGATGAAGTGGCGACACTTATCCAAAACAGTCAGTTAACAATGGCACGGCGCAGTAACGAAGAAGTAATCAATGCGGACACGCAAGTCTATTTGGCAGATAGCATGAGCGAGCTGATGACATGGTATGCATTGGCGGATGTGGCGTTGGTGGGCGGTTCTTTGGTCGATGTAGGCGGACACAACCCAGTTGAGCCAGCGAGTGTGGCAACGCCGGTGCTAATGGGACCTCATACTCAATCATGTCAAAGCGTGGTCGATAAGCTGGCGAGTGTCGGCGCGTTATATCAGCCAAACAATGCGTTTTATCGTCCAATTACGATAAAGCCAACGACGATAGAGAATGTTGCTACCAATAATGAAAATATCGCCAATTCAGCTATCAGTAGCTCAGATATCAGTAGTTCAGAGATAAAGGGTAAGCAAAAATCCTCGCGCAAAAAATCCTCATTGGCTGCTAACGATACGGCGCTCATTTATGATCAACTACAGTCTTGGCTTAGCCATCCGCTATTAGCCAAACAGGCAGGGCAAGCTGGCGAGCAGATGACCGTACAGCAGCAAGCAGTATTAACGCGCCAGTTTGCCATGATTGAAAAGGTAATTGAGCAGCATGCAAGCCAAGAGACGCTATGAACTGTCTATTACTACCTACCGAATATTTTTCGCAAGATTCTGCGATAATCAATAATCTGTTGCAAATCAACCATGTCAATCATGTATTGGCAGCAAAAGTGGGCGACACGCTGAAAATCGGGCAACTCGGTGGCAATCTTGGTACGGCGATTATTGAGGAGATTGCTGCTCGCTGTATTCAGCTAGGTGATGTCCAATTGTCAGTTGTGCCACCTGCTAAGTTAAATCTGACTGTTATCTTGGCATTGCCACGTCCAAAAGTGCTGCGCCGCTTGATAATGGATATGACGGCGCTTGGTGTGCGTGATATTATCCTTATCAATAGCTACCGTACACAAAAGAGCTATTGGCAAAGTCCGATGTTGAGTCGCCTCGATGAGTTCGTATTAGAAGGCTTACAACAAGGGGTGGATAGCATTGCCCCGCGCATCACTTTGCAAAAGCGCTTTAAACCCTTTGTCGAGGATGAGCTGGCAAGTCTAATCATCAACCGCGCTATTGTCGCGCATCCTTACAGCGATCTTTCATTTTCGCAATATGTACAGCAGCACAGACTAGCAAAGCCACGTCAAGATAAAACATTGTTTGCAGACACCAACTTATCTAATAGCGCCTCATTACCCAGTCTCGTCTGTATCGGCGCAGAAGGGGGCTGGATTGACTATGAGGTTGAGCTACTTACCGCGCAAGGCTGTCAGGCAGTGCATATAGGTCCACGCATATTACGTACTGAAGCAGCAGTCAATGCAATTTTAGGTCAGTGGTTATTATAAGTTTGGGGCAATAGCAGCGATAAAGATGGATTAAATAAACAACTGCTGAGCAGAAATTAAGTCAAAAATTGCGTTGTAAAAGCAAGGGCTTAGCCAAATAAATACCAGTTTATCCAGTTAAATAAATGTATTGATAATTAATCTCATTTCTATTAGTATGTTGTTTTCAGATATTATGCGGTTATTAATCTTGATTATTAGTAATTGATAACGATTTTTTATCTCAATTATCTGTAGCACCATTAATGGGGAAAACTATGTCATTGAAAGCTTTCAGCGCAAATTTACCTTCTACCAAGCTTACTTTACCTATTGCCGTATTTGGCATGATGTTAGGACTTGCAGGTTGTAGCAATTCCTCTACGACGGAAGAGAGCGTTGAGGCGGAAGGCTCAGCAGCGAGTAGCGAGCAAGAAGTGACGAATGATGGCGCGACGAGTGCTGAGGGACAGACGATTACGATCTACTCATCACGTAACGAGCAGCTGATCAAGCCCTTGCTAGACCGCTATACGAAAGAGACGGGCGTCAATATTGAACTGGTGACCGATAAGAGTGGTCCGCTGATGGCACGTTTGCAAGCGGAAGGCAAAAATACGCCAGCGGATATGCTATTGACTGTAGATGCAGGTAATTTATGGCAAGCGGCTGAGCAAGGTTTGCTCCAACCAGTGGCATCGACGGTTTTAGAGGCCAATGTGCCTGCAAAATATCGTGATCCAAAAGGTCAGTGGACGGGTCTGTCATTACGTGCGCGTACTATCATGTATGACCCAAGTAAAGTCAGCGCCGACCAGTTATCCACTTATGCAGATTTGGCCGACCCAAAATGGAAAGGCAAGCTTTGTTTGCGCACCTCGAACTCTGTATATAACCAGTCATTGGTTGCCAGTATGATTGAAAACTTAGGCGAAGAAAAAACCGAAGCCGTCATTCGTGGTTGGGTAGATAATTTGGCTACTGACGTCTTCAGTGATGACACTAGCATGCTAAAAGCTATCGCTGCCGGTCAGTGTGAAGTGGGCCTGTCTAACAGTTATTACTACGGTCGCTTGCTCGATGAGCAGCCGAATTTCCCTGTCAAAGTCTTTTGGGCAAACCAAGGCACTACTGGTACTCACGTGAATATCTCTGGGGCGGGTGTGGTCACAGACTCAGACAATCCTGATGGTGCGCTTAAATTGATGGAATGGTTGTCGTCGGATAAAGCCCAAGGTCTCTACGCCAGCTCTGATAAAGAATATCCAGTCAAAGAAGGCGTCGATGAGTCAGATATGCTCAGATCATGGGGCGAATTCAAAAAAGACGACATCAGCGTGCAAAAGTTTGGCGAGCTGCAAACCCAAGCGATTCAAATGATGGACAAAGCAGGTTATAAATAGAGCCTCTTAAACCCTGCCATACCTAAAAAGCACAGTAGCCAAAAGACAAATGCAGCACTACGTTTAGTAGGCTAAATGAGTTTGACAGTGTGAACGTGCTATTTGGGTATGCGCTGGCTAAGTTAGGATCTCTATGCGTATGACACGGTAATAATGATATGATCACAACGCCAGACGCGTCTGTTCGTCAAGATGAAACAGTCAACGACAATAACAATAGCAATAATGGTAACCATAGTAACCAAGCTGTTAGTCAAGACCATGCCGTTCGCAAACGTATCCTCTCAAAATCAGTCCTAGGACTGATTTCGTTGTTTATGCTGGTACCAATTCTCATCGTCCTGCTGTCATGGACGCAGCCAGTGGCAGACATCTGGACGCATATGCGCGAGTATGTATTGCCGCAAGTTTTCAAAAATACCGCGATTTTATTGGTCATGGTGACGGTCATTTCTGGCAGTATCGGCACTGCACTTGCTTGGCTCACCAGCATGTATCGCTTTCCCGGACAGCGCTTTTTTTCGTGGGCGCTGATGCTACCGCTCGCGATACCGGCTTATGTGCTGGCATTTGTTACCGTTGGTATTGTTGATTTTAGTGGACCGCTACAGACAGGTTTGCGAGAACTGGGTATCGATACAGCTATTCCGTCGGTACGCAATGTCTGGGGCGCAGGCTTGGTGTTGTCACTGGCGTTTTATCCCTACGTTTATTTGCTGGCGCGTCAGGCCTTTTTATCACAAGGCAGGCGGGCGATTGAAGCGGGTCAAATGCTTGGTTTAAGCCGCAGTCGCGTGTTTTTTCGCTTGGCATTACCACAGGCCTTGCCGTGGGTCATTGGCGGCTTGTTACTTGCCAGTATGGAAACGCTTGCAGATTTTGGCGCGGTTTCAGTCTTCAATGTTGATACCTTTACGACGGCTATTTATAAGGCTTGGTTTGGCTTCTTTAGTCTAACGACAGCCGCCCAGTTGGCCGCTTTGTTAATCGGTGTGGTATTTATCGTGGTATTGTTTGAGCAGTATTGGCAAGGCAAACGCGGCAATACAGTGACTCAAGGCAATAATCAACGTTTTGAAGCCAGCACGTCTGCTAAATTGGCTATGACGTTACTGTGCACACTGGTGTTTTTGCTGGCCTTTTTAATACCGTTCTTGCAGCTCATCTACTGGACGGCGTTAAACTTCCGCCAAGATTTTGACGCTCGTTATATTGATTTTGTCACCAACAGTCTCATGATTGCGAGCATGACCACCATTTTTATTGCTTGCTTGGCAGTCATCATTGCGTGGATTAAGCGCCAATATCCTGATAAATCAACCAAGCTCATGACCACTTTATCCAATCTAGGCTATGTGGTGCCGGGAACAGTATTAGCTGTTGGCATATTTATTCCGATTGCTTGGCTTGACAATCAGCTGATTGCTTTTGGTATAACCTCGCAACAAGTGCTGTCTGGTAGTGTGATTGTAATGCTCCTTGCTTTATCGACGCGCTTTATGACTGTAAGCTTTCAGCCAGTCGATCGGCAGTTACAACGACTGACTGTCAATCAAGAAGCGGCGGCTAAATTGCTCAGTGACAGCCCTTATCAGCGCTGGCGACAAGTGATGTTGCCCGTACTCAGCCCTGGGGTGCTAACGGCATTACTGATGGGCTTTGTCGAAGTGATGAAAGAGATGCCAATCACCTTGATGACAAGGCGGCAGGGCTGGGATACGCTAGCAGTGCGGGTGTTTGAGATGACCAGCGAAGGAATGTGGGGCAGGGCAGCATTGCCAAGCTTACTGATTGTGCTGGTCGGTCTTATCCCTGTTTGGATATTGCTACGTCAAAGTGATAAGCAAAGGTAAGTTGAGCGCAGTTTATTATTTAATAAGTTAAAGACAGAGTTGCTCGCGCTCAAGGATTCATTAGCACCATAATTTTTACCGTTTTATTTATTGGTTTTATTCACTAATAGCTTACTGGTACCGTCTATGTATACTGACTTGATTAAAGACTCAACAGACCCAGCCAATCCTAAGTCGGCTACGGCTAAAATGGAAGTGCGTGCTGGCAATGTAAAAAAATCACCAGTATCAACAGATGAAGCCTATCAAGTACAGCATAATAATATCGCTAAGCATGATGGTCATTCTAGCGCACATACTGAGACCAATATCGCCACCAATCCTTACTTTAGCGTCCAAGATTTAATTGTCGGTTATGACGATACCATCATCGTTAATGGACTATCGCTAAGCTTGCAGCAAGGTGAGATTGGCTGCTTTTTGGGTTATAGCGGCTGCGGCAAGACCACAGCATTACGAGCCATTGCAGGGCTAGAGCAAAGTCGGCGCGGCACGATTGGCTTAAATAACCAACGCTTGACAGAACAGACACCGACGACCTCGTTCGCCGTCGCGCCAGCCAAGCGTGGCATGGGCATGGTGTTTCAAGATTATGCGTTATTCGGGCATTTAAGCGTGGCAAAAAACATCGCTTTTGGTCTCAATAAATGGTCAGCAGCCGACAAAAAAGCCCGCGTGGCTGAGATGCTAAGCCTCGTTGAATTGACGGAGCATGCTAATAAACGCCCCAATGAGCTCTCAGGTGGTCAGCAACAACGCGTTGCTTTGGCACGCGCGTTAGCACCGAAGCCCAAGCTTTTGCTACTCGATGAGCCGTTTTCTAATTTGGATGTGGTGCTTCGCGAGTCATTGGCCATGAATGTCCGCGATATTCTCAAACGTACCAATACTACCGCTATTTTGGTGACTCATGATCAAAACGAGGCTTTTGCGCTGGCAGATAAAGTAGGGGTCATGGATAAAGGTCGACTGGTACAATGGGCGACACCAAGCGAGCTATATCATGAGCCAGTCAGTCCGTTCGTTGCTGAGTTCGTCGGCGAAGGCGCAATGATAGACGGCATCATCAAGGAAGGTCACGTTGAGACTGCACTTGGTGATATCTATCGTCGTATGGAAGTCTATGATGAGTCGGGACAGCCGCAGTATTGCGAGTACGACTATCCCAACGGCACACCGATTAAGGTGCTGGTCCGTCCTGACGATATTATTCATGATGATGACAGTCCCCGAACCGCTTTAGTAGTGGGGCGTGTCTTTCGCGGTGCTAATTATCTGTATCGCTTGCAACTCGATGATGGGCAGACGGTTTTGTCCTTGGTCGCCAGTCATCATAATCATGAGATTGGCTCGCAAATTGGGATTTTGCCCATACTTGAGCATGTCGTTGTCTTTGATGAAAAAGACATCAATGCGACGACTTGGTCAGAGTACGATCGGTCCGAGCGCGTGGCAGAAGCCAGATAGTCGCTTTAACAAACGCTACTTTAGATGCTCGTTATCATTCCACTTAAGCAACTTGCCGAGTTGCCATGATATGCAGGTAACGACCCAGCCATTTATACGGCTCTCGTTGTGAGTAGCGTAGCTCCATGCGTATGACTGCATCAGGATCGTTGTGACCGCCGCGTTTGAGCGGCGCATAATCATGAAACACGCGCAAGCCACTGGTTAGAATCGTTTGGTAATGATGAGCTTCTAACCAAGACTCGACTTCTTCCTTGGCGACTGGATGATTAGGGGTCAGGCTTTTTTTATTGTCAGCCTTATAATCCGTGTTATCGAGCAGATTAAAATTACCCATAATCAGATTACGATAGTCAAAGCTCGCTGGATTATAAAAGCAGAGCGACAGTGCGCCATGCTCAGCCAATTGGCGGTCAAAAAAGTCCATGATAGCGGCTGGTTCTGCGAGCCATTCGAGTAGGGCGTGTGACATTATCAAATCAAACTTAGCTGCGTTTTCAGTATTATCAGCCCCACTGCCTTTATTTTGCCAGTTGTCTATTGCCAGTTTATCTATCGCCAATTTGTCCTCAAGCGCTTGATACGGGCAAACATACCAGCGTATATCTAGATTCTTATCGATTTCTGCGGTGCTCGCTTTTGCTTTCTCTAACATATTGGCAGAGATGTCATTGATGACCACGCTATGGCCTTGAGCGGCAAGCTCAATCGCAATCTGAGCCAGCCCCGCACCCACATCTAAAATCCGTAAAGGCCGCCCAAGCTCTTTGCTCATCTGCGCCGTATAGTCAAAGATATCACGGCGCAATACTGCCAGCCGAATGTCGCCTTTAAGACCACCGTAGACCTTTTTTTCAAAATGATCGGCAATCGCATCGAAGCTACGATCACTGCGCATCTCTTCTGCTTGGATAGAGTGTTGCAGAGATTCTGTTATTGCTTGCTTGTCGTTTGTACTGTTTTTCATATCACTTGGCATAAGGGTTTACACTGTCTAAGGAGTAGGGGTTGGGTGGATAGTATCAAGGCAAAATCATGTAAACAAAGCCTATGACATGTAAGCAGGAGTGCTGACCTCTCTGGTATCGTGAACCTCATGGCTAAAAGTATTAGCGTTGCGAGGACAATTGTGATGTTCAAGAGCATGTTTTCCGGTAGCTTTTGCTCACTTTTTACGGTATATATAGTAAGGTATCAGACACATTGCTGATGCATTAACTGTCATCAAATACTCTGATTAAATCAACACTGTCAAACGACTCCTATCTACTGCCAAGGACGCTTGGCACTCTTCTGTTTTATTACTGCTAAGGATAGCAATTATGATTATCGCCTCTTCCTCTATTATAAATAAGCCTGTCATGTCACGTTGTTTGCTCTCAGTTGCCATTGCGAGTAGTTTATTACTCGTCGGTTGTGGCGACGATAACGATTTTGACGCTGTTGATTCAGATACCTCGTCAGCCACGTCAAAGTTTGTAAAAAGTTTTAGTACGAGCCAAATAGACAGTGGCTTTGGTAATAGCGCAACGCCAGCGGCCAAATGCGGCGTGACTATAGAAAAGGTCAGCTATGATACCAAAGGTGCTGCCGATGAAGATACCACAGCGACAGCGGCATTGATGGTACCGACTGGCGATGCGGCTGAATGCCAAGGCGACCGTCCAGTATTATTATATGCCCATGGTACGACCACTGAGAAGTCTTATGACTTTAATCAAGTAGGCAACCTAAACAATCCGGCGGTTGGCGAATCGACGTTAATCGCTGCGAACTTTGCTGCCCAAGGTTATATCGTCGTAGCGCCAAACTATGCAGGCTACGATGAATCAGAGCTTGATTATCACCCTTATCTGGTTGCCCAGCAACAGTCTACGGATATGGTCGACGCCTTAGACAGCGCCCGCTCAATCATTGACAGAAAAAAACGTGCCAACGATGCCAATTACCTCAAGATTGATGACTCAGGTAAATTGTTTCTCGCTGGTTACTCGCAGGGTGGCTATGTGGTTATGGCAACCGCTAGATTGCTAGAGTCACAAAACAAACCTATTACGGCGATAGCACCATCTTCCGGCCCTTATGCCTTGGCGGCCTTTGGTGATGACATCTTTAGAGGCAATGTCAATATTGGCGCTTCTCGGTTTGCGCCCTTGCTTGGTATTGGCTTGCAAGAAAAGTACGGCAATATCTATCAAGATAAATCCGATATCTTTTTGGATAAGTATGCCAGTGCGCAATTACCAAGTGATTCACCATTTGGCGAATTGGTAGCGGCTGGTAAATTACCAAACAATGCGTTGTTTCAAAAGACGCCGACGAATCCAGTATTGGATGGTTTGTCCAAAGGTTCTATATTCTCATTTTTGGGTGGTTATGATGACAATGATTACTTGATAAAATCTGATTTCCGCGCGGCTTATGTGACGGATACCATCAACAATCCTGATGGGCTATTTGCAGAAAATGGCAATGATTTACCTGCTGCCAATCCGCAGAATAATCTGCGTAAAGCGCTAAAAGACAACGACCTACGTGGCTATGTGCCAAAAATGCCAACACTCATCTGCGGTGGTAATCAAGATCCGACCGTCTATTATGATATAAACACCGGCTCTATGGCAAAATTATTGCAAGCAGCCAGTACCAACAATCCTGCAGTTAAACTTAATGTGACGGTATTAGATGTAGATACCGATAATGCGGATAGTCGTCCAGACCAGCCGAGCCTTACAATGATTGGTCAGGCATCAATGAACAAGTGGAATGCCAACACTGTGGTCACCAGTGTGCAAACCAACTTTAGTAGTAGTGTGGCTAAAGTGAAGGCAGATGCCGAAGCACAAGGTCAAAACAGCTTACTGGCTTTTTATAGCAACTATCATGGTGGCTTAGTCAGTCCTGCCTGTACGCAAGCTACCCGTGAGTTCTTTGCGCAAAATTTTAACCAATCTTAAGAATATTTGGGCATAAAGGGTTTAAGCGTAAAGAGTAAAGACATACCATAGACTAAAAGACTGCATCCTAGTGGGTGCAGTTTTTTATGGGTAAACCAATGAGCTTTTGGAAGAATAAAACGATGAAATCAATGATGCTATCTTTGCTGGCCCTGACCTTTGTACTGTCTTCTATGAGCCAAGCACAAGCAAAAAATACCCCTTGCTCTGGTAAGATGGGCGGCATCTCGCATTGCTCAAAAGAGGGCAAGTTTGTATGCAAAAATGGCAAAATTAGCCAGTCTAAACAAGTATGTCGTTAAAGTCGTTTTGGTAGATATTACCAGATTAAAAAATTAGCGCTAATGAGCTGTTTTGCTTGATTTTTATGACAGTCAGAACCCCCTAAATCAACAAATTTGTGCTAAAATGGCTTCTTTTATTAAACATTACTTTTAACAAAAACCGTATCGCCATTTTCCTATGGTTTTGCCCGTCTGATGGTGCTTTTCAGCGTTGATAAAGCAATCATAGTTGCGCGTTTGTGCCGCTATATTTTTGTATCAGCGTAAGCACTTTTGAGGCGCGCAACCTATAGCGAAAGTATGTGAGTGAAGGAGTGTATATGAGCGACTCGATCAGTCCTATTGCCATCGTGGATGAATTAAAGCAATCCTATTTGGATTATGCGATGAGCGTGATCGTCTCGCGCGCGCTGCCTGATGTGCGTGATGGGTTCAAGCCAGTGCATCGCCGTGTGATGTATGCGATGCACGTATTGTCTAATGACTATAATAAAGCTTATAAGAAGTCGGCGCGTGTGGTCGGTGATGTCATCGGTAAATATCACCCGCATGGCGATAGTGCGGTCTATGATGCGATTGTACGGATGGCGCAGGACTTTAGCTTGCGTTACCCGATGGTTGATGGTCAAGGTAACTTTGGCTCGATTGATGATGATCCACCGGCTGCCATGCGTTATACCGAAGTACGTATGACCAAGCTGACCCATCAGATGCTGGCTGACTTGGACAAAGATACCGTCGATTGGGAAGACAACTACGATGGCTCTGAGCGTATGCCAAGCGTGTTGCCAGCGCGTGTTCCTAACTTGCTGGTCAATGGTGCGACTGGTATTGCGGTCGGGATGGCGACCAATATGGCGCCGCATAACCTGACCGAGGTCATTAATGCCTGCTTAGCGTATGCCGAAAACCCACAAATATCAGCCGAAGAGCTGATGACGCATATTTCTGGTCCTGACTTTCCTACGGGCGGTATCATCTATGGTCGCGCTGGTATTTTAGATGCTTACCGCACTGGTAAAGGCCGCCTGCATGTGCGCGGCCGCTATATTATTGAAGCGATGAGTGATACTGGTGTCAACCGTGACCGTGAGCGTATTGTCTTTACCGAAGTGCCTTATCAGACCAATAAAGCCAAGCTGATTGAGCGTATCGCCGAGCTGGTACGTGACAAAAAAATCGAAGGTATTACTGAGATTCGTGACGAGTCTGATAAAGACGGTATGCGTATCGCCATTGATTTACGTCGCGGTGAAACAGCCGAAGTCATCGTCAATAATTTGTTCCTGCAGACACCGCTTGAATCTAGCTTTAGTATCAATATGGTGGCATTGGATAACGGCCAGCCTAAGCTTTTGACCTTACGTCAGTTAATTGCCGCCTTTGTCCGCCATCGTCAAGAAGTGGTCACGCGTCGTACCATTTATGAGCTTAATAAAGCACGCGTTCGTGGTCATTTGCTTGAAGGCTTAACCGTTGCACTTGCGAATATTGATGAGATTATTGCGACGATTAAATCCTCTGCAAACCGTGGCTTGGCACGTGAAAACCTGCTAAATAATACATGGGGTTCAGGTAGCGTCGTGGCGATGTTGACCGCTGCTGGTAGCCAGTCAGTACGTCCAGACTTTATCGAAGGCGAAGATCCAAAAGCACCGTTTGGTCTGATTGATAATCAAGAAAGCTATCGTTTGTCACTTGAGCAGGTCAATGCCATTTTAGACATGCAGCTGCATCGTTTGACGGGTCTTGAGCAGGACAAATTAACTGAAGAATACCAAGACTTATTGCGTGAAATCGCGCACTTAGAATCTATTCTTGGTGATTTCGATAAGCTGATGTCCATTATCTCAAATGAGATGATTGAGATTCGTGAAAACTTTGGTGATGAGCGTCGTACCGATATTATCGATTCACGTATGGACTTTAATCGTGAAGACCTTATCCCTGAGCAAACCGTGGTAATGACGGTTTCTCGTACCGGTTATGCAAAAACGCAGCCAATTGATGATTATGTGGCACAAAAACGTGGTGGTAAAGGCAAGTCAGCCACTGCAATGAAAGAAGACGATGTGATTGATCACTTAGTTGTGACCTCAACGCATGCCACCGTACTTTGCTTTACGGATACCGGTCGCGTCTTTAGCCTACGTGGGTTTGAAGTGCCGATTGCCAGTCGCGGTGCCCGTGGTCGTCCATTAGTGAATTTAATCGGATTAAATCCTGATGAAACCGTGACAACCATCTTGCCTATTCCAAAAATCGTAGAAGAATTGTCGGTAAAAGATGAGATGTCATTAACAAGCGCTCTAGTAGACGGCGATGACAGCTTATCAGAAGATAATAATTTAGAGGATAGCACGCAAGCAGAGCCACCTTTTGTATTCTTTGCAACGGCCAATGGCACAGTGAAGCGTGTCGAGCTTAAGCAATTTGCCAATATTCGCTCGAATGGCTTGATTGCCGTTGGTTTAGAAGACGGTGATAAGTTGGTAAGCGCGCGTATCACTAGCGGTAGCCAAGAAGTCATGCTATTTGCTTCAAGTGGTAAAGCCATTCGTTTTGATGAAAATGATGCTCGCGCTATGGGCCGTACCGCTAAAGGTGTCCGTGGTATGCGTCTGGCTGCTGATGAATTTATCAAATCATTGGTTGTCATTGAAGATGATGTACTCGAAATCTTAATTGCTTGTGAAAATGGCTTTGGTAAGCGTACCTTGATCGATGAGTTCAATACGCAAAATCGTGGCGGTGGCGGTGTTATCGCTATCAAAACTAGCACGCGTAATGGGGCATTAGTACGGGCGACCAAGGTTGATCCTGAAGACGACATTATCTTAATCTCTGACAAAGGCACATTAGTGCGCACGCCAGTCCAGCATGTGGCCAGCTCTGGTCGTAATACGCAAGGTGTCACGCTGATTCGTCTGTCAAAAGATGAAAAACTGGTGGCGATGGCGCGTGTTGATCACGAAGAAAGTGACGACGAGCTAATCGATGCCATGAGAGAAGACGGTACGTTTGATGTGGAAGGTCAAGAGCAGATAGATATTGATGCGGCAACTGGCGACACAGCGACGACTGATGTCAACGATGTTATCGATATTGCCAATGATCCTACCTTGGATAATGACAGTACTGACAACGAAAACACAGACGATGACGAATAAATGTTTCAGTGCCTAGCTTTTTAGTTTAGTTTTCATAACTGTTCTATCAAAAAGCCTCTGACGTTATCGTTGGAGGCTTTTTTTTGTTGCTTCGTTTAATTCGTCATTCTGATTTATTCGTTTTGCAATTCTATTTTTTGAGATTCTGTTTTTTGAAATGTGTTGCACAACTCTATTTTTAACTCTTAATAACTCTACGTGGTTTTATAAATAATGCCAACAAAGTGTTTTATTTTCTAAGGCTGTTGTTATGCTTACGACCAATCAAACTTTTCAGGGAACCCTAGCATCGGTATCATCCAGCTTCTTATTCTCCATGATGTTCTTGTTTGGGCTGTTTATGCTGCCCTTGTCAGGCACACAGGTAGCCTCATGGCGTGTGCTCATGATGCTGCTCAGTTTGGTATTATTGGTCAGTTTCACAAAGCAATGGCAGCACGTTTTTGATTATTTAAAGACTTTGAAAACCCCAAAAGAGTGGCTGTTATTTGTATTGCCAACCCCGATTTTGGGTGGGCAAATCTGGCTATTTATGTGGGCGCCGGTCAACGGCTTTGGTCTTGATATCACCTTGGGCTATTTTTTATTGCCGCTGGTGATGATAGTAGTCGGACGCTTCTTTTACCATGAGCATATGAGCGCGCTGCAGTGGGCCGCAGCGTTATTTGCCGCAATGGGTATCGGCTATGACATAGTGCAATATGGCACGATATCTTGGGTGACTTTGTTTGTATGTTTGGGCTATCCACCTTACTATCTACTGCGGCGCAAGCTTGCCGTGCCACCGATTACTGGCTTATTGTCTGACTTGACCTTACTGACGCCAGTGGTGCTCATCATGCTTTATGTCAGCGGTGGTTTTAGTATGGCTGCTCAGGAGGCTAAGTTCTGGTATTTATTGCCGCTACTGGGTGCTTTTAGTGCGCTTGCAATGTCGCTGACGATGATTGCCAGTAGTAAGTTGCCGGTCTCGTTATTTGGGGCATTGAGCTATGTAGAGCCGATGCTGTTGTTTGTATTATCCGTCACGGTATTGAGTCAAAGTCTCGATGAAGGCGGCTCGCTGTTTATGTATGGCATGATTACGCTGGCATTACTGGTCATGCTGTTAGACAGTGCTATGGGCTATGTGACCCGTAAGCGTGACAATCATTTGCATGGTTACCGAGAGCCGCAAGTGGTCAGCTTTCCACCGCGCCGCCGTTTGATAGAGCGCCGTATCGATGGGGTGCTACAGGCGCATCGCTTCCGCAAAATTCGTCGTTACCAACATAAGATGAATAAGCTTAAGCAAAAAATTGAGCAGCTAGACTCGATGTAAGTATGTATGATATAAAAATCAGTGAAGTGGGCGGTTGTTATGAGCATCTTTATGTCGATAATTGGCTTAACTGAATCACACGTTTGATAGACTAGTCTTACAGTTGTATTGCTTATCCAGAATGACTTTGACATAATGCTGCTCATTATATAAGCACGATAAAGTTATCGTAGCTCTTAGCAACAAAAGCCTCCGACGTTCGCGTCTGGGGCTTTTGTTTTTTTTCAAAATTGCCAAGGAAGTGCGCCAATCTGTACAGGCTGTCGTTAATTATGCTCACTACGAATCAAACGTCGCAAGGCGCTATCGCTGCGGTGGCGGCAAATTTTTTATACTCGTTGTTATTTTTGTTTGGTCTGTTGATGCAACCATTGTCAGGTACGCAGGTGGCGTCATGGCGCGTGCTGATGATGCTACTAAGTCTGCTATTGTTAATCAGTGTCTTAAAGCAATGGCAACATATTTTTGACTATTTAAAGACCTTAAAAACCCCAAAAGAGTGGTTTTTGTTTGTATTGCCAACCCCGATTTTGGGCGCGCAAATTTGGATATTTATGTGGGCGCCCGTCAATGATTTGGGTCTTGAGGTGACGCTAGGTTATTTCTTATACCCGCTTATCATGATTATGGTGGGTCGGTTTTTTTATAATGAAGACATGAGTGTGTTGCAGTGGCTAGCGACTTCATGCGCAGGCGCTGGTATCGCTTATGATGTTTTCCAGTATGGCACCATATCTTGGGCGACGTTATTTGTCTGCTTGGGTTATCCGCCTTATTATCTATTACGTCGTAAATTAGCGGTACCGCCGATTACTGGCTTGGTCTCTGATCTGATCTTGCTGTCACCCGTTGTCATTATTGCTCTGTATATGAGCGGTGGGTTTGAAGTAGCCTTTGATACCAGTAAGCTGTGGTATTTCTTACCGTTATTAGGGATTATCAGCGCCGCAGCCATGTCGCTGACCATGGTCGCCAGTCAAAAATTGCCGGTCTCTTTGTTTGGCACTTTATGCTACCTTGAGCCGATATTTTTATTCGTATTTTCTACTACTATTTTGCATCAAAGCGTGGATGAGGGCGGCTCCTTATTTATGTACGGTATGATTTTTGCCGCCTTGATGATTATGATTGTCGATAGTGCCTTGGGGTATTGGGGACGTAAACGTGATGACCGTCTGCATGGCTACAATGAGCCACAAGTGGGCAGCTTTCCGCCGCGCCGTCGCCTAAAAAATCGCCGTATCAAAGGGGTGTTGGCCGCGCACCGTTTTCGCAAAATCAGAAAGTATCAGCAAAAAATAGACAAAATGAATCGAAAAATAGACGTACTGCACGCCAAATAAGCAGGGGTCGTCGTAAACCCCAAAGTTGACTTGATAGACACTGTTTTTCGTAACCGCTCTACACAGTTGTGGTGTCAAAGCCGAGTTAAGTGCGCTATTATCAATAGCAGTATTATCACGCTCGACCTAATTTGGCACATGATATATAAAGATACATGATATCTAAAATAGTATAGCGCATTTACAATTACCAATTACTAGGATGGTTTATGTTACACCTTCATCATTTAGCAAACTCACGCTCGTTTCGTATCTTATGGTTACTAGAGGAGCTCAAAGCCGATTATCAACTGACGTGCTACGAGCGCAATAAAGCTTATCGTGCGCCTGATAGCTTAAAAGAAGTGCATCCACTCGGTCATGCACCGATATTGGAAGTTGACGGTCGCCCGCTGATTGAGTCAGGGTTTATCATCGAGTATCTGCTCAAGCATTATGATAAAGCGCATCAATTCAAGCCTGCGGATGATAATGAAGCCGCATGGGAAGCTTATACATTTTGGTTACACTTCGCTGAAGCATCAGTTATGCCGCCGCTGGTCATGCGCTTAGTATTCACCAAAGTGGTTGAGCAATCGCCGATGCTGATTAAGCCGGTTAGCAAAAGCATCAGAACCCAAGTCGAAAAAAGCATGATCACCAATAGCTTAAATAAGATACTCGACATGATGGAGCAGCATCTACAAGACAATCATTGGTTTGCCGGTGAAGACTTTAGCGCCGCTGACATTCAGATGCATCTAGCAGTCGTAGGTGCCAATGCTGGCCCAGGATTGGATAAGAGTAAATATACCAACATCTTAAATTGGCTCAAGCATTGTGAAGAACGTGATGCCTTTAAGCGCGCAGAAGAAAAGGGTGGTCGTCTGACGTTTTAATTGCCAGCGTTTATACTTCTATAAATGCTTGATTTGATATTTTGCCCAAAGGTTTTGTTTATTCGTAAACAAAACCTTTTTAGGATACAGTAATGACTGACTTGAATAAATCTGATAACAAAAATATCGATGCCAATACCGATGGCAATGCTAACCCATCGCTTGCTCGTCAAGAAATCAACCGCCAGCAGGTGTCGATAAAAGCCTGGTCACAAAAACTGCTGGTCGTTTTGTTGTGTGTAGCGAGCTTTTATGGTGGTTGGAAATCCTACGAGTCCAACATGGTTAATGAATGCAGTGCTAATGGCGGACAGATGGTAGCAGGCGACCGAACCATGATGTGCCAATTGTCATAAGCCGTATCATTTATTAATAATTTTGTACTATGAGTGCTAAATCATGCTCAAACTGACTTTTTTAGGTACCTCAGCAGGAGTGCCAACCAAACAGCGCAATGTCACGGCGCTGGCAATTGAGTGCCTGAATCCTTATCTATCTGGCGCTAGCCCGCAGCCTAACAAATCGCGTCCTTGGGTTTTGATTGATTGCGGTGAAGGCACGCAGCAACAATTGCTGCAGACCAAGCTCTCCTTACATCAATTAACCGCCATTTGTATTACCCATGTGCATGGCGACCATTGCTATGGTTTGCCAGGATTGCTGGCGAGCGCGGCTATGTCTGGACGCCACGAACCACTAATGCTTATTGCACCAAAAGCCATCGCCAAACTCCTCGATGCCATTACTTTGACGACCGAGCTATACTTTCCCTTTGCCATCAACTTTATGGCGATAGAAGATGTATTATCAAAAGACAGTGAAGATGAGGGCAAGGTCAGTTTCAGTTTCGGCAGCCAGCATCAGCTTGATATTGATATCACCCCGCTATCACATCGTGTCGCCTCATACGGCTTTGGTATCACGCAAAACATCAGTCAGCGCACGCTTAATACGGACAAGTTGACCGCAGACGGCATTCCAGCAAGTGCACTGTGGGGCAAACTGCAGCAAGGTACAGATGTCATGACCGAAGATGGTCGCCAGCTTCGTTCAGCAGATTATGTCGATAATGCGGTGAAGCGTACACGGGTGGTAGTAGCAGGGGACAATGGTACGCCAGCTTGTCTCAGCGCTGCGCTGGTCGATACTGATTTGTTGGTGCATGAAGCCACTTATACTCAAGAAGTCTTAACCAAGATTCAAACCAAAAATCCAGACTTTGATCCTATGCATAGTAGTGCGCAATTGGTGGGCAAGTTTGCCCAAGATGTCGGACTTAAGAATCTAATTTTGACCCATTTTAGCGCGCGTTATCAAAGCTTTGATAACCCAAATAGCAATACGGCAAACATGGGACATATTCGCTTAGATGCGCAACGTGCGTATCAAGGTAATCTATGGCTGGCAGCGGATTTCGCTCAATATACAGTCGATGGTGCTGCTGATTTGGCAAGCAGTCAAGAGGATAACAGCGTGCAGTATCTAGGCTCTGCACGCGATAATGAAACGTGATTTATAGCTTGTTATTTGCCAGATTATTAGTCGTCAATTGAATCTACGATAGCCAATTGCGTTTTTCCGCTCCAATAGCGACTGAATTGATAAGCGACCCGTCCCGAGCGCCCACCACGTTCCGATGCCCAGCGCAAGGCATCGGCCCTGATAGTATCAGGCAGATTTTCACCTGCCAAATCAAGGGCAGTATCAGTATCATCAAGACTGGCTGAAATTTTCTGTTGCTCTAAATTCAGATAATGCTGAACAATATGTAAATAAGTCGTCTGATCCATGGGATGAAAGGTCAATGATAAGCCAAATCGATCCGATAACGACACGGTTTCATCAATCGTTTCATAGGGATTGACTTCATCTGTCTGCCCGTTATAAATGTCAAGATTGTCTTTCATCATCTGCGGTAGGAGACGACGGCGATTACTGGTGGCATAGACCAGCAGTTTGTCTTGCTCAGAGTCGAGCGCGCCATCAAGCACACTTTTTAGCGCCCGATAACTCTCGTCTTGACCGTTAAATGCCAAGTCGTCACAGTACACCACATAGCGACAACTACAATCTGCGGGCAGCTCATTGATCGCTGCACGAATCTTGTCTAGCACTTGTAGGTCATCCCGAGCAATCTCAATAATGCGCAAGCCTTCGCTATGATAAGCTTGTAGCAATGCGCGAATCAGTGATGATTTACCCGCACCGCGTGTACCCGTCATCAGCACATGATTGGCGGGATAACCTTTTAAGAACTGGCGCGTGTTTTGTACCAATTTTGCCTTTTGCGTATCGATACCATGCAAGTCGTCCAAGCTCAAAAACAGATTGACTGCCAACGGCTTTAAATGTCCGGTGCGGCCACCAACCCAGCGATAAGCGAGCTGAGCAGGATCAATCTCGATAGCTGGCGTGACTTGCTCTTGCAGATATTGACTGAGCAGCGCTAACAAAGGCGCGGGCAGGGCGTAATGAGCAGACGGATCAGAGGCTTCAGATGAAGGAAAAGGCTGAGATGTATTGGCTGATTGCGGCATAATGACTCTAACGGTTAAAGGTGCGTTTACATTAGGAATAGCGGTTTGATAAAGGTATCACCATATCATGAGAAACTGGTCAGATGAAAAAAATACTATGGAAAATAGTGCCAGTAATCTGTCGAATATACAAGCGTTGCAAGCGCACGCTCAGCAAGTATTGCCACTAATTACTCAAGCGTTGTCAGCAAAGCATTATCGTGAAATAGTGCATCAGCGTATTAGTAGCCAGCAAAGTAAGGGTAGCGAGACGGACTATCAAGGCTTAACGCGCGCTCAGCATTCAGAGTTTGGTAGGGTGATGATTAAATGGCAGTTAAATGAGGGTTCTGATCAAAATTTCGCTGATTTAAATCATGAAGCTAAGGTTTTGACATCTTTAGCTTCTTTAACAAAAAATAATCTGACCGCTATTGCTCCGCCCATCCTAGCCTATGACAACTCAACCATTCCCGCATTAAACCACTCTCAGCAGCTAACGATAATTGTCATGCCTTATTATCTCAATGCTAGCTTAGCAATGCGGATCAATGCTAATAATCATTCGTTATTGACCGTTCAACAAAAGCATCATTTTATCGTGCAGTCTGCTCATCTCATCACTAATTTACATAACGTTGGCTGGCTACATAATGATATTAAACCCAGTAATATTCTGCTAGATGGTCTGTTGCCAAATAGTGCGGATAATAGCAGGGTAATGCCTGATTTGTTATTGACAGATTTTGCCTTAGCGCAGCGTTTTCATGCCGCCAAAAAGTTACATCATCTTGCAGGCACATCAGCGTATCTCGCACCTGAGCGTTGGCAGGGGCAGGGCGCAACGGTGCAAAGCGATATTTATGCGTTTGGCATAATGCTGTATGAGATATTAATGGGCGAGCGACCGTTTAAGATAAATACTCAAAGTAGCGATGTATTAAACGAGTGGGCGACACAACATTGTCAACAACCGATTCCAAGACTGCCACTAGAGTATAGTTATTATCAATGTATTGTTGATAGAGCATTGGCGAAGCGGGTGGAGAAAAGGTATCAGATTATGGATGAGATGTTGGAGGGTTTAGAGCGTTTGTGATAATAAATGCCATATTTCAGACACAAAAAAACCTGCTAAAAAGCAGGTTTTGATATTTGGTCTAAGATGTACTATCCGAAAATGGTGGGGCTGGAGAGACTCGAACTCTCACACCTTGCGGCGCCAGAACCTAAATCTGGTGCGTCTACCAATTCCGCCACAGCCCCATTTTCGTTACTCTATCATTATTGGCGTTTAAATTCAAACACAACATAGATAGTTAACTGATTCGGTAGTGCGTCTCAGTGGTTGGCTATTATATAGAGTTTGAATGGTTTGACAAGCCCTTTTCGCAATTATTTTTAATTATTTAACGATTATTTTTGCTTGCTATGATAAATAACTGATTTTACTAAATTTTTAATTTAATGATTTTGCATTTTTATTACTCTTTGGTCTGTGTGTCTGCTGCTGACATATCAAGTTGCTGTAATTTGCGAGTCAGCGTATTACGTCCCCAGCCGAGTAAGTTGGCAGCCGCTATCTTTTTACCACCGCTGTGATTGAGTGCCGCTGTGAGCAACACTCGTTCAAATTCAGGCGTTGCCGTTTGCAAGATGTCAGTTTCGCCTGTTTGCAGTGCGTGCTGAGCCCACTCTGCTAGTGCTTGCTGCCAGCTTGGGTTTTTAGCACCATTCTGAGTTTGATTGCTCTGAATAGAGTTGTCTTGAATAAAGTTATTTTGATGACGGCTATGCAGGCTAGCACTGTGTTGCTGATGATTGTTTTGAGCAAATTCAGACGAGGACAACGTTTGTTGTGTCTGCAGCTCTGTGTTCGCTGGCATCCCTTCAAGCAGCTCTGGCGGTAAGTCATCAATCATGACCGTATCACCAGTCGCCATGACCGTCAGCCATAAGCAGACGTTTTCAAGTTGGCGGACATTGCCGCGCCAGTCGAAGGCTTGCATAATCTGTAGCGCGGCAGGTTGTAGCTGCTTGGATGCGGTATTCATTTGCTCAGCCGCGCGTTGCATAAAATAACGGGTTAAGGCAGGAATGTCTTCGCGGCGCGTCCGTAGCGGTGGCAGCGGTAGGCGAATGACGTTGAGGCGATAAAACAAATCTTCACGGAATCGGCCTTGTTTGACCAGCTCTTCCAAGTTTTGATGGGTGGCGGCAATGATGCGCACGTTCACTTTGACTGGCTGCTGTCCGCCCACACGGAAAAACTCTCCGTTGGCCAATACCCGTAGCAGCCGCGTTTGGGTGCTAAACGGCATGTCGCCGATTTCATCCAAAAATAATGTACCGCCATCCGCTTGCTCAAAACGACCTTGCCGCGTCGTCGTGGCCCCAGTGAACGCGCCTTTTTCGTGACCGAATAATTCCGACTCAATCAAATCGTGTGGAATAGCCGCCATATTTAGGGCGATAAAAGGCTGCTGGCTACGCGGTGAATGCTGATGTAAAGCACTAGCGACCAGCTCTTTCCCTGTGCCTGATTCACCAGTAATCAAAACGGTAATAGGTGAGTGCGCCAATCTGCCAATGGCACGAAACACTGTTTGCATCGCTTGTGATTGACCGATGATACCGCTGGGGTTGTCATTGGCTGGTGTCTCAGCTTTAATCTCAGCCTTATTTTTAGCGGTCTTATTGGTTTTGTCTGTCGTGTTAACTTTGCGTGCAGATTTGGTTTGCGGCTTTGCGTCAGTATTGGGCTTGAAATGAATATCAGACTTTGCTTGAGTAGCATCGGCTGTCTCAGTGGCTCTGTTAGTCACAGACGCGGTTGCGTGAGTGGCTATCGGCATATTCGGTTGAAAATTAATCGCTTTATAAATCGTAGCGACGGCATCATCTAAGTCAAAGGGCTTAGGCAGATATTCAAATGCCCCTGTCTGGTAGCTATTGATGGCAGAGCTCAGGTCTGAATGCGCGGTCATGATGACAATTGGTAGCGTAGGAAAGTGGTCGTGCACCCAATCGCTAAAAGACAAGCCGTCCATCATTGGCATTCGGATATCGGTCAATATCACATCCGGTAGCTGAGTGGCTGACTCGCGCTGTTGCAAGATATCATTGAGGCGTGTCCATGCTGCTTGTGCTTGGGTAAAGCTGACAACCGTCAATCCAGCGTCTTCAAAAGTATCTGCCAACACCAAGCGCAGCGCTGAATCATCATCGATGAGCCATAAGGTCGCAGGGTTTTCAGCAGGCGCGTTATTGACCGTTACTTTTATGGTCTGACTGTTAAGTGCTTGGCTATCAGATATTTGGTTGTCAGAGATTTTATCATTCGAGCCTTGATTGTCACTGTTAGCTTTGAAGTTGTCGTTATATGCAGTCATGTATCAGGCCTAATGAGCAAGTGATTCAGGGTTGTTGTTTGATAGATTCAGTCGTATTTACGCATCGGTTGCGGGCTGATTAAAAGGCAAGTACAGCGTAAAGCGTGTCTGACTGTTATTGTCATTATAACTGGGATTATAGTTTGCATTGGCGCCTTGTGTTTGATTCGAGCTGACGTCAATCATACCATGATGACAGCTGATGATATCTTGCACAATCGATAGGCCAAGACCAGTACCGGCGGCACGGCTGGTCACCATCGGGAAAAATATCTGTCCAATCAGCGCAGGATCTATCCCTGAGCCATTATCGGTAATGCTGACTTGCAACGCTTGTTTGTGCTGTTGGCTGCCAATCGTATGCTGAAAAGCAATGCGCGTTTGAATATGCAGTTTTGGTTGATACTTGGCCTCAATATCAAGATGACTATGCAAAGTATCTAAGGGCAATTGATGAGCGGCGGCTGGCGCGCTTTGTTGCAGAGCTTGCTCAAGCTCAGTCATCGATTCACAGGCATTATTAATGAGGTTTAAAAACACTTGAATCAATTGATCTCTATCAGCGCATAGCTCGGGCAACGACAAATCATAGTCGCGCTGTAGCAGCACTTGCGGATATTGATTAACGACCAAAGACAAGACATGCTCTAACGGCTCATGAATATTCAGCATTTGCCAATTTGGCAGCTGATTAGAGCCAAGAAATTGACCGATAAGATGGGTCAATCGATCGGTCTCTGAGATGATAATGTCGGTATAGCTGCGGAGCTTCTGCGCTGTCTTTTGCAACTGCTTATCGCTATTCGAAGCTGAGTTTGTGCCAGAGCTTATGTCGCTAATAACAGCAGACAGAGGATGATGTAAAGTAGTCGCTTCGCTGAACTTGATAAATTGTCGCTGTAATAACTGCGCCGCGCCGCGAATACCTGCCAATGGATTTTTGATTTCATGGGCAACCGAACGCAGCATATGACGGGCAACGTTGTATTGTTGCTGCTGACGTTGCTCTTCTGAGATGCGACTCTGGCGGTCTTTACCCCACATCTCGATAATAAAATAAGGTTGCTGCTCATAGATGACAGGCGTCACGCTATAATCGATTGAGAGTGGTAAATTGCCATTGAGTGGGGTATTGATGATGTGATCGTGGTCGATAAAGGGCTGTTGATATTGCTTTGCCTGATGAAATCGCTCGGTCAAGGCGCAGTGATTGTCTGGCTTGTCACGGTCGGTGTTATTATTGTCGTTATCCAGAGTCAGAGCCGTGCGCTCATCCCTCTTTAATTTTTCGGACGCAAGCAGAGTCAATATAGATTGATTGAGCAAGCGTCCACTACTAATAGCCAGTAGTTGCTCAGCTTGGGCATTTAGCCACGTAATGACCAGCTCATCACTGACCCACAAGATAGCGGTGAATAAATGCTGAGATATAAATGCTAAGTTCGGGGTTGGTTTTTTGGTGGTTAAATCAGCTGTCATGACTAAAGCCTAGAATAAAGAGGTGCTAGATTTAATATTTAACCATAAATCAACACACTAGAGCGGCAAAACTGGCGGTTTTTGCAAAAAAAACGTACAATGCGCACAGCCATTTTTCTCTAGCAAGGTCAGCCATGCCTAAAACTTCTACCGAGTCGCTTAATACGACTATTACCACCCCACAGCCAGCTTCCACGCCAACAGCTTCTATGTCCAAAGACACTGCCACTATTTTTAATCCTGCCAAGCCGCCAGCAACGCCTGCGCAAAGCTCAACGGATAGTAGTGAACCTTACCACCATAAAGCCAATCACAATCAAAACCGTAGCATTGAACAAAGCAGCAATGTGGTTTCATCGACATCAAATAAAACAACAGCAGCGACTGCTAATGCACCCGTTAGCACAGCACCAAAGATTGGCTTTGTGTCACTGGGTTGTCCAAAAGCCTTGGTGGATAGTGAGCGCATCATCACAGAACTTAGCCGTGATGGTTATCAGGTTGCCAGTGATTATGAAGGCGCAGACTTGGTCGTGGTCAATACTTGCGGCTTTATTGAATCTGCAGTGCAAGAGTCACTGGACGCCATCGGTGAAGCGATTAGCAAAAACGGCAAGGTGATCGTTACTGGTTGCTTGGGTAAAGAGGCGGACAAAATCCGCGCCATGCACCCAGCCGTGCTAGCCGTGACCGGTGCGCATGCGTATGATGAAGTGATTACGGCAGTGGCGCAGCATGTACCCAAGCCGAACCGCAGTTTGGACGCAAACTATGATCCAAAGATAAATTTAATCAATGAAGCGGGTATCAAATTAACCCCAAGTCATTATGCTTATCTAAAAATATCGGAAGGTTGTAACCATCGTTGTACCTTCTGCATCATTCCAAGCTTGCGCGGAGATTTGGTCTCGCGTCCGATTGATAATGTCATGAATGAAGCCATGGCACTGAAAAATGCTGGCGTGAAAGAGTTGCTGATTATCTCGCAAGATACCTCTGCTTATGGGCTGGATTTGAAGTATAAGACTAGCTTTTGGAACGGTATGCCGCTTAAGTCGAAGTTTTATGACTTATGCCAAGCATTGAACGATTTGGGTATTTGGGTACGTCTGCATTATGTCTATCCGTATCCGCACGTCGATAAAGTCGTTGAACTCATGGGCGAGAAGAAGCTGCTGCCTTATTTGGATATTCCTTTTCAACATGCCAGCCATCGCATCCTAAAGGCAATGAAGCGTCCGGCGCACAGCGAAAACACCTTGGCGCGTATCAAAGCGTGGCGTGAGATTTGTCCAGATATCGTCATTCGTTCGACCTTTGTCGTTGGCTTCCCTGGTGAGACGGAAGAAGATTTCCAGTGCCTGCTTGATTGGTTGGTCGAGGCTCGCCTTGATCGCGTGGGTGCCTTTACCTATTCAGAAGTCGAAGGCGCAGTCGCCAATGATTTGCCAGACCACGTCCCTGAAGCCGTCAAGCAAGAACGCTATGAGCGTTTCATGGCGCTACAGCAAGACATCTCAGCACAGAAGCTACAAGAAAAAATTGGTAAAACCTTGACGGTATTGGTCGATGAGATTGATAGCGAGGAAGGCATTGCGATTTGCCGCAGCTACGCTGACGCTCCTGAGATTGATGGTCATGTCTATGTTGACGATATCAATGCGCAAGTTAAAGTCGGCCAATTCCTAACCGTCACGATTGATGATGCGAGCGAATACGATTTATTTGCCAGTTATAAAGGTTAGATGACTGTTATTTAACTGACCGCTAAAAAGATTAGGTGACTAATATAAAAGTTAGACAACCGCTATAAAGGTTAAATGACTACGATAATAGGTGAGTGAAAATTGCCCAATGATAGGCAGTTTTTGCTACAATTAGCGCAATTTAGCCTTTTTACACACTGATCACCCAGTATGGGGCGGTAGGTAAATTGCAAGGCTAACTGTATTTGTGTTTTACCGATAATTTTAATTATAATTTAACGAAATAAGGTGACCTCATGTCTGACAAAAACCCGCGTTACTCTCGTATCTTGCTGAAACTCTCTGGTGAAGCCTTAGCCGGTAGCAAAGACATGGGTATTGATACCGAAGTGCTCGATAAGATGAGCTTGTCTATCGCGCATTTGCGAGGGCTTGGGGTGCAAGTCGGTATCGTGGTCGGTGGTGGTAACTTATATCGCGGTGCCCAGCTGCAAAAAGAAGGCTTGGTTGGCCGCGTCACTGGCGATCAAATGGGTATGCTAGCGACGGTTATGAACGGTCTAGCAATGCGTGATGCGCTTGAGCGTCGCAATATTAAAACACGCTTGATGTCAGCCTTACCTATTGGTGAAGTTACTGAAAGCTATAGCAGCCGTAATGCGATTCGCTACCTAAAAAATGGCGAAGTGTGTATCTTTGTCGCAGGTACGGGCAATCCCTTCTTTACCACTGATACGGCTGCTTGCCTGCGCGGTATTGAAATCGAAGCAGGTTTGATTTTAAAAGCCACCAAAGTAGATGGGGTTTATGATAAAGACCCAAGCTTACATGACGACGCGGTTAAGTATGATGGCCTGACCTTTGATGAAGTGTTAGAACAAAAGCTTGGCGTTATGGATTTAACTGCCATTGCCTTATGCCGTGAGCACAACGTGCCGCTACAAGTGTTCGATATGACCAAGCCTAATGCGTTATTAAATGTCATTATGGGCGAAAACGAAGGCACACGCGTTTTTCATTAATATAGCAAGCGTTGGCATGACTGCTATATGAAGTGATAATTCATATAACAGCAAACACCTTAATAATTTTTACCTTAATAAATTTTTATAACTAACAATAATGAATGATTTGTCGATAGCGATAAATAAGGATACATGATGATCAAAGAGATTAAGCAAGACGGCGAAGCGCGTATGCAAAAGACCTTGGAAGCGCTTGAGAGTACCTTTAGTAAAGTTCGTACTGGTCGCGCGCATCCAGGCATGTTGTCAGGGGTGATGGTCAGCTACTATGGTGCTCCTACACCGCTTAACCAAGTTGCTAGTGTCAACGTTGAAGACTCGCGCACGTTATTGGTACAGCCGTTCGACCGTACCATGGTACAAGCGATTGATAAAGCCATTCGTGAAGCTGATTTGGGTCTGAACCCAATGACGGCCGATGTGATTCGTGTACCGATGCCGGCATTGACCGAAGACACGCGCCGCGATATGCAAAAGCTTGCGCGCGGAGAAGCTGAGAACAGCCGTGTTTCTATCCGTAATATCCGCCGCGATATGATGAATGACATCAAAGAGCTGGCCAAAGAAAAAGAAATCTCGGAAGATGACGAGCGCCGCGCCAGTGATGATATTCAAAAAATCACTGACAAGTACATCGAAACTATCGATGGTCGCCTGAGCAAAAAAGAAAGCGATTTGATGGACGTTTAAGTACCGTCTTTGGTTTATTTTTTTTATAAAAATAAACCAAGCGCTTAAAAATTAAGTCTTTTAATGCAGACAATATCATAATAATAGACAGCTAATGGTCAATCACTATTGGCTGTCTATTGCTATATAGACTGTGATGATAAAAACACTAAGCATTACAGAGTTGTTTTAATTATTTGCCAATCGTCATTAGCCCAATTGCTAGACTGGTTTATGATAAGTTTATGAATATTTGGCATTATGCTTTTTTAATGCGATAGAGCGCGTTATGATTGTTTTACTTCAGCACATTATTCTACCTCAACAATAAGTCGTATCGCCCATGTCTACTCCCACCGTTTTGGCTCCTGCCCTCATTCCTCGCCATATCGCCATCATTATGGATGGTAATAATCGCTATGGTAAAGCCAATGCGCTCGGCAAAGGTCAAGGACATGTGGCGGGTAAAGATGTGCTAGATCCTATCGTGGAGTATTGTGTCGATGCGGGTATTGAGGTGCTAACGGTATTTGCTTTTTCTAGCGAAAACTGGCAACGCCCACCCAGTGAGGTGGCGCTATTGATGCAACTATTAACATCGACCATTCATGAGCAAATGCCGCGTATGAACGAGTACCGCATTCGCTTACGTTTCATCGGTGATCGTAGCCAGTTGAGTCATGATTTACAGACATTGATGGCAGATGCAGAAGCCGAAACGGCTCATTTTGATGCTATGACACTGGTAATTGCCATCAGTTATGGTGGTCAGTGGGACATTGCCAATGCGGCAAAACAACTGGCGCAGCAAGTAGCAGCAGGGGAGTTGCGTGCTGAAAATATCAGTAAAGAAATGCTTGGCGAATATGTGCAATTAGCGGATGCACCCGCAGTCGATATGCTGGTGCGGACGGGCGGTGAATATCGAATTTCTAACTTTTTATTATGGCAATCAGCTTATGCTGAGCTGTTCTTTACTCAAACCCTATGGCCAGACTTTGCCGCCGATGAGTTGGCAGCGATGGTTGCAGAGTTCGCTCAGCGCCAACGGCGCTTTGGCAAAACCAGCGAGCAGATAGTGACAGAGCAGCGCTAGCGTTATTCATTTATCAGTATTACATTGCTCACTGTCAAGTGGCTCATGATTAAATCAGTAGAATACTCGCTGGCATTTATTGATTCAGATAATTACTGTGTTCAAAGAATAGATGCTCAAAAATCTACCAAGCCATTAGTATTACTTGCTTGTGAAATGACAAAGCGCTTTAATTAGCCTCGATCGCGATTAGTAGGCTAATGTAGATTAGCTGCTATAATGCACTCTTTGACCAGACATTTTTCATTATTATAAGGTTCGACAAGTATGTGGCAACGAATTAAGACGGCAATTGTTCTCGTTATTATCGTTGGTATTGCAATGTTTGCGAGCCAAACTCCTATTTTGTTTGCTCCATTATTGGCCATTGGTGTGATTATCGCGGCGCATGAGTGGACCAAGCTGATGCCAAAGTGGCGCCAGCCTGCGGTGTTTGTGGTATTGGTATTGGTACTGACTTTAGTGTCGCTAATGTTTAAAGTGACTTGGCTGTTTTGGTGGGTGGCTTCACTGGCTATATGGCTGATGGCACTATCTTGGGTGCGCGTTTTCCCAACCCATACCAATTGGTATGGTAGGAAGCTAGCACTGATGGGCGCTGTGATTCTGACAGCATCGATCACTGCTATGTTTTATTTGTGGCAGCTATCAGCATGGTGGCTACTCTACGTATTCTTGCTGGTATGGTGTGCCGATAGTGGTGCTTATTTTGTTGGACGTAAGCTCGGTCGCCGCAAAATGGCACCGAATGTCTCTCCCAATAAGAGTATGGAAGGGCTGGCTGGCGGTCTTGTGACTGGTCTGCTCGTGGTTGTTGTTATTAGTGTCTTCAAACTACAATTAACTGGTGTACCGTTAATCGCATTTGTGTCGCTATCAGCCATCACTATTCTCGCCTCTGTACTCGGTGATTTGTTTGAATCAATGCTCAAGCGCCGCGCTGATGTAAAAGACTCAGGAACGATATTACCGGGGCATGGCGGGATACTTGACCGTATTGATTCGCTATTATCTGCGACGCCAATATTTGCGCTTGGCTTTTGGGCGATACAGCAGCTGGGCTTCATCGTCGTTTAAGAAACTAATGCAGGCTAATTGGTACACGTGAATGAATTGGTTTTTGCCAATAGCTCAGTCTTATTAATTATTATTATAATAAAGCATCGACATAATCTAGCATCGATGCTTTTCTATCATTCATACCTTATTAACTTTCCTGATTTTTTATTTAAATTTTAACAGTAACAATATTGTGGGCACTGATGGTTATGACACAACGCATCGCCGTACTAGGCGCAACAGGCTCGATTGGCGATAGCACGCTAGCAATTTTGGCGGCGCAACCGCTTAATTATCAAGTCTATGCGCTATCAGGCTATCACCGCTTAGACAAATTGTTTGCGCTTTGCCAGCAGTTTTTGCCCAAGCGTGTCAGCGTGCCGACAGCTGCAGTCGATGATTTTGCTGAGCGTCTTAGCGCAGCAGGTCTTGATATCGATGTGGTAGGCGGGGCAGCAGGACTGGTCGATATTGCTACTGATACGCAAACCGATACCGTTGTCGCTGCTATTGTTGGCGCAGCTGGTCTGCCTTCTACCTTAGCCGCCGCACGGGCAGGTAAGCGTATTTTACTGGCAAATAAAGAAGCGCTGGTAATGGCCGGTCAGGTAATGATTAATGCCGTTAAAATGCACAATGCTACCTTGCTACCGCTCGATTCTGAGCATAATGCGATTTTTCAGTGTTTGCCGCTCGCTATTCAACAAGACAACACTCAAATTCATCAGCCAAACCATGGTGTTCGTAAGCTATGGTTAACCGCATCAGGCGGGCCATTTTTGCAGCAGTCATTTGCCCAGATGCAGCAAGCCAGCGTCGCTGAAGCGGTCAAACACCCCAACTGGTCGATGGGCCAAAAGATATCGGTCGACTCAGCAACGATGATGAATAAGGGGCTTGAGTTGATAGAGGCTTGTCATTTATTTGATCTACCAGAAAATAAGATAAATGTCGTCATTCATCCACAAAGTATCATCCACTCAATGGTAGAATATAGCGATGGCAGCTTTTTAGCGCAGCTCGGCAGCCCAGATATGAAAACCCCGATTGCCCATGCGCTCAGTTACCCTGATCGTATCGAGAGCGGCTCACAGCCTTTAGACTTGTTTGCGTTAAGTGCTCTAGAGTTTATTCAGCCTGATTTGCAGAAGTTTGCGTGCTTGCGTCTTGCCCGTCAAGCTATGCAAGCAGGCACACAGGCAACGATTGTACTCAATGCTGCTAATGAGATTGCCGTCGCTGCATTTTTGGACGGTCAGATTCGTTTGACGGATATTGCCGATATTAATGAGCAAGCCTTAGATGATATACAGGTACCACCATTAAGCGACACGGCTGACATAGAAGATATATTAACAATTGATAAGATAGCGCGCCATCTTACTGACAAACTTGTGGCAAAGTTGGCATAATCGTAGCAAGAGTTTCTTAGGGTCTGTTGAACATTCAAATATTAGGACTGCTGATTGCTAAAATCGTCCCAAACCTTTTATCAAATCAGGCGTAAACCGACGATAATGTCGAGACCTTAGCTAGGTTTACAACAACGTTTGGGGTGATTTTAGCATCAGCCTTTCAGGGCAGGACTATTTTTTGCCAATACATGGCGAAATTATCTACCCTAGAACGACTAGGCGTCAAAAATTTCACTGCGTATTGTCTAAAAAATAGACGCTGCCAGTACCACATTTGAATGTTCAACAGACCCTAGTTTAAAAACGATATTAATAGAAGATGCTAAGAGAAAACACTGAGAAAAGATCATGACGTTTTTATTAACGCTGCTTGCGGCAATATTTGTCTTAGGTCCGCTTATTGCCTTACACGAATGGGGTCATTATATTGTCGCAAGGCTCTGCGGCGTCAAGGTGCTGACATACTCTATCGGCTTTGGCCCCAAGCTTTTTGGCTGGACGAGCAAAAAGAGCGGTATTGATTATCGTATCTCAGCGCTGCCGTTGGGTGGTTATGTCAAGATGCTGGATGAGCGTGAAGGCGCGGTAGCCAAAGATGAGCTACATTTGGCCTTTAATCGTCAACATCCACTAAAAAAGATTGCCATCGTTGCCGCTGGCCCTATCATGAACTTTGTTATCGCGATTGCGTTGTTTTGGGTGTTATTTATGACGCCATCAGAGCAGTTGGCGACGAAGATTGGTGAAGTATTACCCGATACACCAGCGGCTATGGCGCAGTTACCCGTTGGTGATAAAATCGTCGCGATTGACGGCCATGAGGTACAAACGTGGGAAGGTATCAATTATCGCCTTGCTGGACGAATGGGCGAGACTGATAATGTCAGCATTACCTTGCAATCAGAGTCACAGGCTTCCAATACAACGAAAACTTATCAAGCACCTGTCCAAGCATTTATGCAAGGCGCATCGCAAGGTAAAGACGCGCTAACCAGCTTTGGCATGCTACCATGGCAGCCGCAGATTGAACCAATCGTTAGCGATTTGAGTGCTGATGGTGCTGCCAGTCGTCAAGGTCTGCAAGTTGGTGATCTCATTACGGCTATCAATGATACAGAAATCAAAGATTGGATCAGTGTCACCCGTATCATCCGTGACAATCCTGAGACTTTGCTTAATTTCACCGTATTGCGTGAGGGTAAACCCGTACAGCTTCAGATTATGCCGCAAGGTAAAAAAGACAATCTAGGTAATGACTTTGGACAGATTGGTGCTATGGTGGCGCAGTCTGAGATTGTCATTCCCGATGCCTATAAAACCACCATCGTATATGGCCCGGGTGAGTCATTGGTTAAGTCGTTTGAAAAGACGGAACAATTGGCAGTGATGACGGTTAGCTCAATGGGCAAGATGCTCTCAGGTATGATTGGTCTAGACAATTTATCAGGGCCGATTACGATTGCTAAAGTCGCCAAACAAAGCTTTGATATCAGTTGGCAGATGGTATTGTCCACCGCGGCTTTGATTAGCCTGAGCCTCGCCGTACTCAATCTTTTACCGATTCCAGTGTTAGATGGTGGTCATATTGTGTATTATCTCATAGAGCTGATACGCGGTAAGCCTCTGTCGGAAGGGGTACAAATGGTAGGGCTAAATATCGGCTTACTCTTGCTGGCAGGTTTCATGGTGTTAGCAATTGGTAATGATATCAGTCGGCTGTTTTGATGAATCGCAGGGCAACCTAAAGGGTAAGCCGCGATACACTAATGGTTTTGCGCGTATCGTGCGCTGATTCTTGGTAGGCGTGCTGCGCTCTTTTGTATCGCTGTCTCTGTACTAATCGTAATTTTTAGTTTATTTTATGATGCGTTTTATATAAAGTGTCCTGAGTCTCCCGCGAGTGAGTGAATCACTTTACTCGAATTGGGCTAGACAACATGCGCTTTTTAACTTAACTTAAGCAAGTTTTTTATTGACGGATAGTGTTTATGCGTACGCCTTTATTTATGAGCGCGGCTGGGTTGCCGTTAGTTGTAGCGATGATGAGTATGCCAGTACAGGCTGCAGAATTTGTGGTCACTGACATCGGTTTCAATGGTCTACAACGACTAACTCCTGATAGTCTCTATCCGGTTCTACCTATTTCGGTAGGTGATACGGTAAGTGACAGTAATCTGGCAGCCAGTATTAAGGCGCTATATGCGACTGATAACTTTGCCGATATCCAAAGCCGTGTCGAAGGCGGTCAGCTACGATTTGACGTCGTCGAGCGGCCAATTATTGCTGAGGTCAATTTTGAAGGCAATAAGCTCATTCCAAAAGAAGGTCTGGAGCAAGGGCTTGGCAACGCTGGTCTGTCAGTCGGTGATGTGCTTAAGCAAGCAACATTGCAAGGCGTCGCCAACGAGCTGCAGCAGCAGTATATTAGCCAAGGATATTACAACAGTAATATCGAAGTTGATCAGACGCTGCTAGATGGCAACCGCGTCAAGCTTGACGTGCGCTTTATCGAAGGTAAGCCGGCCAAAGTTGTCGATATCAATGTCATTGGTAACACGCACTTTAGTGATGAAGAGATTAAAGACGTTTTTGCTGTCAAAGAATCGTCATGGACGCGTTTGCTGTCTAAGTCTGACCGCTACGCTAAAGAAAAGCTGGCCGCCAGCTTAGAGAATTTAAAAGCCTTATATCAAAATGATGGTTATGTGCGTTTTAACGTTGACAATGCAGTCCTTAATATCAGTGAAGACAAGCGCAGCGTCTTTATCGAAGTCAGCTTGAGTGAAGGCGAGCAATATCAGTTTGGGGAAGTGAATTTCCTAGGCAAGCCGACATTTGAGACCAATGAGCTTAAAGAACTGGTTACTTTTGCACCCAATGAAAAATATTCACAAGCCAAGCTTGATGCAACGACTGCCTCTTTAAAGAGCCGTTATGGTAACGAAGGTTACTATTTAGCACAAATTCGACCGGTACCACGTATCAATGACGAGACGAGAATGGTCGATGTCGATTATTATATCGATCCAGCACGCCCTATCTACGTACGCCGTATCAACTTCACGGGTAACACCAAAACTCAGGATGTCGTGCTGCGTCGTGAAATGCGTCAGTTAGAAGGCGCGCTTGCCTCTAGCGAAAAAATTCAGTTGTCACGTACGCGTCTGATGCGTACCGGCTTCTTTAAAGCAGTCAATGTCGATGTCAAGCCAGTACCCAATCAGCCAGATCAAATGGATGTGAATTTTACGGTTGAAGAGCAGCCTTCTGGTAGCTCAACGATTGCCGCCGGTTACTCACAGAGTGGCGGTGTCACGTTCCAGTTAGACTTGACGCAAAATAACTTCATGGGTACCGGTAACCGTGTTAAAGCAGCGCTATCGCGTTCAGAAACCCGCGACTCTTATAGCTTAGGTTATACCGATCCGTACTTTACGGAAAATGGTGTTTCGCAGGGTCTAAGTGGTTATTATCGTGAGACCAAATTCGATGATAGAAACGTTAGTAAGTATGTCACCGATTCTTATGGTGCCACGCTTAACTATAGCTATCCTGTCGATGAAACCAAGCGTGTCAGTGCTGGCTTAAACGTTGATAATACCTCAGTACGTGGCGGTCGTTTCCTAGGCGTGTCAAACGTCCAGCAAATCATCGACGATGGCGGCACGTATGAAAACTTCGTCAATAACGAAGGGGCTGACTCGGGTCGTACTGGCTTCAAAAATGACTATCAAACCTATAACTTGCTATTTGGCTGGGATTACAGCACGCTAGATCGTCCCGTATTCCCGACTAAAGGGATGAGTCATACGGTCGATGCAACGATTGGTCTAGGTGATACCAGCTACCAGAAGCTTATCTATCGCGGCAACATATATTATCCTATCTATAAAGATGTAATAGCACGCGGTTATACCAAACTCGGTTATGGTAATGATTTGCCATTCTACGAGAACTTCTATGCTGGTGGTTATGGTTCGGTGCGTGGTTATGAGGCATCGACATTGGGTCCTAAGTCGCAAGGCTATTTTGATGCGATCAATGATGACAGACGCTTTAGAGATGAAGAAATTGGTGGTAATGCTTTAGTCAGCTTCGGTAGTGAATTGATTTTACCAGTACCATTTAAGGGTGACTGGGCAGATCAAGTACGTCCAGTACTGTTCGCCGAAGGTGGTCAGGTATTTGACACTACGGATAAAGAAGATCGTACCTTTATCAACCCTAATAACGGGACTGATACCGGCGTGCCATTATTGACGCAAGATAATAGCTTACGCTTTAGTGCGGGTGCAGGTATAACGTGGTACACACCAATCGGTCCAATTTCACTGAGTTATGCGGTACCGATTGGTGACAAAGAAGGTGATCAGACTGAGAAGGTACAGTTCCAGATTGGTAGTACGTTCTAAAGAGCTTAGTATGCTCTAAGTTAGTTAGTGCCTCTTAAGTTGCTAGCACTTTTTGGATGGATTGTATTAAATTAATACCATCAATCAAAAGCCAGATCTTCACAGGTCGTTGAGTTGATATTTCAACTTGACGACTCTTTTATTCATACTAATGTTAATGCCAACTATGATAACGATTGAGCAACTTATCACGCGGATTGAGCAGCGTCAGCCTATTATTAATAAGGCAGAACTGAGCGATACACAGTTAAAGCTAACACTTAATAGTATTGGTAGTTTAACCACTGCTAACGATGCGCAATTAAGCTTTTTGGCAGATCCTCATTACCTCTCTAGCCTGACTAACAGTCAGGCAGCCGCTGTGTTGGTCACCGCTAAATATCGTGACCAAGTACCGGCCACTTCTATAGCATTGGTAGTGGCAGCACCTTATTTGGCTTATGCTAGTGCCAGTCAGGTATTCGCTCGTCAAATCCTAGGTAGTGGCATCCATCCTAGTGCAGTCATTGCTGACAGTGCGCTCATTGGTGAACAGGTCAATATTGGTCCATTTTGTGTTATCGGTGATAATGTAAGTATTGGCGATCGCAGTTGTCTGGATGCTCATGTAGTAATCGAAGCAAATACTAATATTGGGCGTGATTGTGTTATCAAATCACAAGTGGTCATCGGGCATGATTGTGTCATCGGTAATCATGTGAGACTACATGCAGGAGTGAGTGTGGGTGCGGAAGGTTTTGGTTTTGCTCCCACCAGCAATCCTAGCATCACAGGCTGGGAACGCATTGCGCAACTCGGTCGCGTCATCATTGGTGATCATGTACGCATTGGTAGCCAAACCTGTATCGATCGCGGCGCCATTGATGACACAGTGATTGGCAATAATGTTATTATTGATAATCTTGTACAAGTCGCTCATAACGTGCACATCGGTGATGGCACGGCAATCGCTGCCCAAACAGCAATCGCAGGTAGCACAAGTATTGGTAAACGCTGTATCATCGGCGGCGCAGTCGGTATCACTGGCCATATCAATATCACCGATGATGTGACATTATCCGGAATGACCATGGTGACCAAATCTATCAAGATCGCTGGGTCATATTCTTCTGGAACAGCGGCAATGCCGACTGCTAAATGGCGCCGTGCCGCTGTGCGCTTTCGTCAGCTTGGTAATGACTAGCGCTCATACAAGTTCAGCAGTAATAAATTTTTAAATATGGCTTTTTAAATATAGCAAGGAAGCGTCATTATGAGCAGCACCCATATCGATATACCAACGGATGAAGACATTAAAAGCTTGGCAGAGCAAGGTCTCACGTTGCCGTTAACTTATCATACGCTTAAGCATTATTTGCCGCATCGTTATCCTTTTATGTTGGTAGATAAGATTATTGCCTGCCAGCCTGGCGAATGCATTACCGGTATCAAAAACGTGACCATTAATGAAGAGTTTTTTAATGGTCATTTTCCGGATGAGCCGATTATGCCAGGGGTATTGATGGTAGAATGTATGGCGCAAGTTTCAGGTGTATTGGGCTTTATTAGCGCGGGATTGACCGCCGAAGATGGTTATTTATATCTGTTTGCAGGGGTGGATAAGGTTCGTTTTAAACGTCGCGTCATTCCTGGCGATCAGCTTATTATCCGGGCCAAAACAGTTATGCAAAAGCGTGGTATCTATAAGTTTGATTGTACGGTTCATGTCGAAAATGAGCTTGCAGCGAGTGCTCAGGTAATGATTGCCCGTCAAGAGCAGTAGCTTATCGTTATTATTTCGAGATAACCACTGGCTAAACTGCGTAAAGATTGCCGCCCATGTTGTTAATAGCAAAACTCACTTATAATCTGAACGGGTATTGGCTTAATTTATAACGCTACATTAGTGGTATTTGTTTTACTATTTACTTGCATCAGATGATACAAAGGTCCAAATTATGAGTCAGATCCATCCAACAGCACTCATCTCACCGTCCGCTCAGATTGATGAGACTGCTATCATTGGTCCTTATTGTATTGTCGGTGACGAAGTAAAGATTGGTGCACATACCACGCTGCATCGCCATGTCGTCGTGGCAAAACTGACGCGTATTGGCAGCCATAATCAATTTTATCAGTTTGCTAGCATTGGTGAGGATCCACAGGATTTAAAGTATGCTGGTGAGCGTACTTGGCTTGAAATTGGCGATCATAATACCATTCGTGAGGCTTGTAGTTTGCATCGTGGTACTGCGCAGGATGGTGAGCTTACCAAAATTGGTAGTCACAACTTGCTGATGGTAAATACGCATGTGGCTCACGACTGTGTGATTGGCGATCACAATGTATTGGCCAATAACGTCGGCGTAGCTGGTCATGTAACCATTGGCGATCATACGATAATTGGTGGTAACTCAGGTATTCATCAGTTTTGTACCGTTGATGACTATAGCTTGGTCGGTGGTGCCAGTTTGATTTTGAAGGATGTGGCCGCTTTTACCATGGTATCAGGCAATCCAGCAAAGGCACATGGTCTCAATGTCGAAGGAATGCGCCGAAAAGACTGGTCTAAGCACACGATTGATACCTTGCGCCAAGCGTATCGTACGATTTTTAGATCCGGGTTAACGACCGCTCAAGCGCTTGAAGTCTTAAAGCAAGAGCTATTGCCAAAAGAGCCAAAGATTCAATTGCTCATTGATTCCCTACAAAAAAGCCGTCGCGGCGTCGTTCGCTAACCAAACGCGAGCTATTGTAGAGATAGCAATTTGTGGTGTTTTAATCTCGAATAGTCGATATACCAAACTGTTGTTAATTAGCGTCAAACTGTCAAAAAGCCATAACCAATTGTTATGGCTTTTTATGTTTATGACTACTTGACTTTTTTGGTCGCTTAGCAGAAACTGAGCGTTTACGATATTGTAAACAATTCTTTCATAATGTTGCTAGGCGCGTCACATTGAGGCGTTAATTAAGTAGCCTGTTATATCAGCAGCTAATTATAATAATCACGGATGATTATAAGCAGCATTAATTGAAGCATGAGGACGGCAAAATGGCTATCAATAAACAAGAACATGCGCAGTGGAGCTCAAGTTTTGGCTTCGTACTGGCGGCAGTAGGCTCGGCAGTTGGTTTAGGAAACATATGGAAGTTCCCATATATGGTTGGTGAAAGCGGTGGTTCAGCTTTCGTTATTGCGTATTTATTCTGTATCGCGCTGGTTGGTTTTCCAATATTAGTCGCAGAATGGTTGGTCGGTCGCCGTGGGCAAAAAAACCCTATTAATACTTTCGCTGATGTCGCCGCAAGCGAAGGCAAGTCACGCAGTTGGGGTATTGTTGGTGCCACTGGTATTTTAGGCGGCTTTTTGATTCTATCTTTTTATAGTGTGATTGGTGGCTGGGCGCTGAATTATATTACTAAAGTCGCAAGCGGTAGCTTCGCTGGTCAAGACAGCGATTCTGTTGCTGCAACCTTTGATGCGATGCTCGCCTCAGCTGGTACGCTGACTGTTTGGCATACCGTATTTATGGCGCTGACTGCTTTAATCGTTGGAATTGGTGTCACCAAAGGTATTGAAGGAACTGCTAAGATTTTGATGCCATTGTTGGGCTTGATTTTGTTCATCATGGTTGGTTATAACGTGATCAATGGTGGCTTTGGTGAGGCAGTGGCTTACTTGTTCACACCAGATCTTAGCAAGCTCACCGCTGACGTTATGCTCGCAGCCTTGGGCCATGCTTTCTTCACCCTGTCCATTGGTATGGGTATTATGGTGGCTTATGGCTCTTATTTGGGCCGCGAAGTAAACTTGCTCAAAACAGCACGAACCGTGGTTATTTTGGATACAGTCATTGCACTAGCTGCAGGTCTGGCTATCTTCCCAATTATCTTTAGTCATGGTCTCGATCCGGCTTCAGGTCCTGGCCTTATTTTTGTCAGTTTACCGATTGCTTTTGGTAGTATGGGCGCAGGCACAATTCTTGGAACCTTATTCTTCTTATTGATTACCTTCGCTGCTATTACTTCATCTGTCTCTTTACTTGAACCGACGGTTGAGTTCTTGGAAGAGCGGACATCGATGAATCGTATGATGGCCACAGTCGTTGCTAGTACGGTGATTTGGCTACTGGGTGTTGCGGCATTGTTATCGTTTAATCTATGGTCTGAATTTACCATTATGGGTAATGGTATCTTTGATGCTTTAGATAAGCTTACCAGTAAATTCCTATTACCGCTGACAGGTCTTGCGGGTATTATTTTCGTTGGCTGGAAAATGGATCAGCGTACGATTCAACAGGAGCTGGGTCTATCTAATGGAATGTGGCAGCTTTGGCAAATCGTTGCTAAGTTCGTCGCGCCAATCGCCGTTATCGTGGTCTTTATTACTACGTTAATGGGCTAGGATTTATACGAATTCAAAGTATTTAAATCACTAGCTTTAAAGATGATAAGCAACAAAAAGGGCTTAAGATAATTCTTAAGCCCTTTCTGTATGTATAGTCAGTGAAAAGTAGTATCGAACCATCACGAATTGCTGATATCCGTTTTTCTTGCTTGCTGTGCTTATGCAGACCCTAGCAATACCATTGCGTTTTTAGGATATTTTGACTATATAACTGTTCCAAAAATACGATTAGCGTAAGTTTAGCTCAGGAACCGTTTGTCCACGCTTGCTATAGAATCCGATGACGAACTCATCGAAGGCGTCTTGTTCGATAGCATCTCTAATACCTTGCATCAGACGTTGGTAATAACGCAAGTTATGAATAGTCGCCAACTGCGCACCTAGCATCTCTTTACATTTATTAAGATGGTATAAATAAGCACGGCTAAAGTTTTGACAAGTATAGCAGTCGCACTCTGGGTCTAATGTGCCTTCATCATTGCGATATTGGCTGTTACGGATACGGACGACACCTGCATTGTCTAAGTCGCCTGTCACGAAGTAATGACCGTTACGCGCGTTACGAGTCGGCATGACGCAGTCAAACATATCTACGCCGCGACGGACTGCTTCGACGATATCTTCAGGCTTGCCCACGCCCATTAGGTAGCGCGGCTTGTCTGCTGGCATGGCGTCTGGGATATAATCTAAGACATCCATCATCTCGTCCTTTGGCTCACCAACAGACAGACCACCGATGGCATAACCATCAAAGCCGATATCGAGCAAGCCTTCGAGTGATTGCTGACGCAAATCGGCATACATACTGCCTTGGATGATGCCAAATAGGGCATTGGTGCTGCCTAGCCTATTATGCTCATCAACGCAGCGCTGTCCCCAACGTAGTGAGAGCTCTAACGATTTTTTGGCTTCATCATGGGTGGCTGGGTAGGGCGTGCATTCATCGAATTGCATGACGATGTCTGAGTTCAAGCTATATTGAATCTGCATCGATTTTTCTGGCGAGAGAAACACTTTCGCGCCATCGATAGGGGATTTGAAGTCGACCCCTTCTTCGGTGATTTTACGCATCGCACCCAAACTAAATACTTGGAAGCCGCCTGAATCGGTCAAGATAGGCTTATCCCAATGCATAAATTTATGCAAGCCGCCGAACTTATCGATGACTTCAGTGCCCGGGCGTAACCATAAGTGGAAGGTATTGCCTAGCACGATATCAGCGCCAATGGCTTCGATATCACGTGGTAGCATACCTTTGACCGTACCATAAGTACCGACAGGCATAAACGCTGGCGTTTGCACATCGCCATGATTGAGGTGAACCGTACCACGGCGGGCACGCGTTGTGCCGCTGGCTGTTTTATGTAAGACAAATTGCATATGATAACCGCTATTTACACTATGAAAATGGCGCTAATTATAGCATTGTTAGCGATTTTTTTGGACATCGATGTTTGCGGGTCATTAATATATAGTCAGTGAAAAGTAATATCGAGACATCACGCACTGCTGATATCTATTTTTTTTGCTTGCTGTGCCTGCGCAGACAGAGGCGACAAAAAATTAATATCAGCAATAGCGTAGATTTTTTTAGGATATTTTGACTCTATATCCATTGGTACGTGTGTTACGACAACAACCAAAAGACACAGACAGTGTCGTTCAGTGCTTGTTAAAGTAAAGAATAAATATTAAAACCACTAAACATTGCTGATGAATGGCGGATAAAGAACATGATCGAAGCAACTTATTTTTTACCTAATCGCTCGCTATTTAGTAGCTCATTGTTCAGTAGCCTATTACTAATATCAGGAGCAGCTATGGCGACCGAAGAGCCTACCTATACCGTTTTGACAAAAACGAAGAGTTTTGAATTGCGTCATTATGATGCCCAGTTGGTGGCACAGACTTGGGTAATGGGTGATCAAGATGCTGCCAGTCGTGCAGGATTTAAGATTTTAGCAGATTATATTTTTGGCAATAATACTGCCCCAACTGGTGGCAGTCGTAAGATTAGCATGACAGCGCCTGTTACGATGCAGCCTAATAACAAAAAGAGTGATGGTGATTCGCAGAAAATTGCTATGACGGCACCAGTGAGTATGCAACAAGCCGATGGCAAATGGCGCGTACAATTTACGATGCCAAGCCAATATACGCTGCAAACGTTGCCCAAACCCAATAATCCAAATATTGAGATTAAAAAAGTACCGGCACAGACTTATGGCGTTATTAAATTCTCCGGATTGGCAGGCAGCAAAAAAGTAGCAGAAAAAACCGATGAGCTGCAGACGTGGATGCAATCCCAAAATTTAAAAGTTACTGGCGTGCCGGAACTTGCCCGCTATAATCCGCCATGGACGTTACCTTTTATGCGTCGCAATGAAGTGATGATTGCTTATCAGCCAAAATGATCCTTTATCATCAAAAATGACGCCAAAAAAAGACAGCAAGCGCTGTCTTTTTTTGAGCTTAAATTTCAGGAAATAAATTTTAGCTTTTTTGCTCACGAATGATATTTAGCATACGGCGTAATGGTTCGGCCGCACCCCATAACAGTTGGTCACCGACGGTAAACGCACCTAGGTATTCTGGCCCCATATTCAGCTTACGCAAGCGACCCAAAGCTACTGTCAAAGTACCTGTCACTGCCACTGGCGTTAAGCGGTTCATAGCGGCTTCTTTATCGTCTTCAACCAAGTCTAACCACTCATTGCCACTGTTTTTTAGTGTCGCCTCGATTTCCTCTAATGGGATATCTTTCTTAAGCTTAATGGTTAAGCCTTGCGCATGACAGCGCATGGCGCCCACACGGACACACATACCGTCGATAGCAATTTTATCTGCTTCAGAGTTACCAAGGATTTTATTGGTTTCGACGCCGCCTTTCCACTCTTCTTTTGACTGTTTGTTTTCTAGCTGTGCGTCGATATAGGGGATTAGACTACCAGCCAATGGCACACCAAAGTATTGCTTAGGAAAGTCATCTGAGCGTTGAGTTTGGGCGATTTTTTTATCAATCTCAAGGATAGCGCTAGCAGGATCAGCCAACTCATCTTTGACCGCATCGTGTAGTACACCCATGCCGTTGATGAGCTCGCGCATGTTGTTGGCGCCAGAGCCACTCGCTGCTTGATAAGTCATCGCGCTGACCCATTCTACCCAGCCTCTATTAAACAACTCGCCGATGGCCATCAGCATAAGTGATACTGTACAGTTGCCGCCGATAAAGTCTTTTTGACCGTTGGCTAGGGCGCTATCAATAACGCTGCGATTGACCGGATCAAGAACGATGATGCTGTCATCTTCCATACGCAGAGTGCTTGCCGCATCAATCCAATAGCCGCTCCAACTGCTGGCACGCAATGGTTGATGGACTTTTGAAGTGTAGTCGCCACCTTGGCAGGTGATAATCACATCACAAGCAGCGAGTGCATCAATATCATGAGCGTCTTTTAGTTGGCTGGTCTGAATACCATCGAAACTTGGCGCATCACCACCCGCGTTACTGGTTGAAAAAAATACCGGCGTGATACCGTCAAAATCTTTTTCTTCCTGCATACGTTGTATCAACACTGAGCCAACCATACCGCGCCAGCCTACCAAACCTACTGTTAAATCACTCATGAAATCTAATCCTATTTTACCATTATTTATTGCATCGCCAGCCGATAACAATGCCGTGAATAGCCCTAAAAAGCAAGGCGTTTTCGCAGATTTTGACTGTTTTTCATACACTAATAACTATGCCCACTATAACTTTACGTTATTATTATGAGGCCGCTATCATATCGGTTGTGCTCATGTTGCATACAGGGCAAGCAAGAATGATGGAAAATATAACAAGCTCACTGTTTTGCATCAGTTGAAATTGTAACGTTTTATGCTCAGCTGCGCATAATTAAGGCTCAATAGTAGGCGATAGTGTTATGAGATGCTAAAGTAAGCACCTACGATTGACTTAGATAATCATACAGGCGTTAGTCATTGACGAGCGATGAGTATAAGAATCATTGGTTTGATCATCCACTTAATAAACGGTTACTACACATTATGGATCTTTCCCTCTTATATTATGGCGCGCAGTGCTTAGCTGGTTTCATCGCGTTTGTGACGATTTGGGGTTTGTTGCCTCTTGATAATTGGTGGGTGCGCGGCGTTGAGTTCCCTCGTATTCAAATAATGGTGCTTGGCGTCGTTGCTTGGGTTGGCATGCTCGCATTTTGGTCACAATGGCAGCTAGGGCAGTGGCTGTTATTTGTCGTCTTAAGCCTGACTTTGGCCTTTCAGCTGAGAATGGTATTGCCTTATACCAAATTGTGGAAAAAAGAAGTACAAAGTGCCAAGGACAAGCCAGATGGCGAAGATCATCAACTCAAAATTATGGTATCAAATGTCTTAACCCCTAATGACGAAACGCAAAAACTGGTCGATTTAGTCAAGCAAAGACAGCCGGATATTTTAATTACCCTAGAAAGTGATAAAAAGTGGGAAAAAGCCCTGCAGCAAATTGAGCCAGACTATCCGTATACCGTAAAAGTACCGCTGGATAACCTGTACGGCATGCATCTGTATTCTAAGCTTGAGCTGATAAATCCTAAAGTCAAATATTTAATGATTGATGATATTCCCTCTATCCACACGCAGCTGCGCTTACAAAGCGGACGAGTGATTTGGTTATATTGTTTGCATCCTATGCCGCCAAGCCCGACGGAAGCGGATAAGTCAACGACTCGTGATGCAGAGCTGCTTATGGTTGGCAAACATATCAAAGAAAATGAGCAAACGGCGATACTTGCTGGCGATCTTAATGATGTGGCTTGGTCAAAGACAACGCGCCGCTTCCAACGTATCTCAGGTCTACTAGATCCTCGTATTGGTCGTCACTTTATCAATACCTTCCATGTCAATTATCCGTTTTTACGTTGGGCCCTGGATCATATCTTCCATAGTGCTTGCTTTACCGTGGTTGATATCAGACGTATGCCCTCTATTGGCTCCGATCATTTTCCGGTCATGACGACCTTACAATATGAGCCAGAAGAAGCCAGCAATCAAGAGCAAAATGCTCCTACTGCTAATGCAGAAGATGTTAAAGAAACAGAAAATAAAATCGAAGCTGGCAAAAAAGAAGGCTGTAAAGTCTCAAAAGAGCATGCAGCAGAGCAGTCGTAGTTAGAGAATGTCCTAGTATTTTCGCTAAACCTTTATAGTCTTAAGGGCTACGCCAATAGGCTTCCTCAAAACGTAAGCAAATGCTTACGTCAAATAAGGTCTTTAGCCTCTAGTGGTCTTTAACCAATTGCCCTACAATACAATCATCAACACAAGGATAGGCAAGGATGCAGTGTTGAGGCAGTGACAATCTAAGCACAGGTCAGCCCGCTGTCTTATAAGTTACTGTTTACGACTTAGGATAAGTCAGAATGGAAGAAATAATAATAATACACAAAGAAAAGCCCCGAACCAATCGCCCTAGGTTCGGGGCTTTTCTTTGTGTATTATTATGAGCTGATAAATAAAGTAGCAGTTTCTAGCATATCAAATGATATCAGCAGTGCATAATGTATCAATATTACTTTTCACTCACTATATCCAACTTTCTAAGTAATTTACTAAGAACAAAAACAGGCTTTCCTAGGTAAGAAGAAAAAACACCTATGAGTTATTAATACAAAAAAGGGGTACATGCATTGGCATATATCCCTTTTTATTCAACTATTTTTACTAAGATGCCACTTATTAGCGCATTGCTAAGATATTAACCAAGTACTTGGATGTAAGCACCGGCGCGTAGCTCTTGTAGCCAGTCTTCTTTGGCTTGCGGTGCTAGACGTTGATATAACGCTTGACGTGCCATGCTACGGCGATATTGTTCACTAACATCTTCTTGGCGCTGACCTTCTACTTTTAGGATATGCCAGCCAAACTGGGTTTTAAAAGGCGCAGAATAATCACCGACTGCTGTATTTTTCATCACTGCTTCAAACGGTCCAACCATATCGTCTGCACTTACCCAATTTAGATCGCCACCACGTCCTGCAGAACCTGGGTCGTCTGAATAGGTCGATGCCAGACCAGCAAAGTCAGCACCGCTGCGCAGTTGCTCATACAGATCATTAATCTTTTGCTCAGCAAGCGCATCCGTTTGTAGCTCATCTACTTTGATTAAGATATGACGCGTATGCCACTGCGGCACAAGCATTTTATCACTGTCTTTTTTATCAGCGAGCTTAATGATATCAATGCCTTCTGGCGTCACTAATGGGGCACTTACTGCGCCGACATCAAGCTTGGTAATCTCGCTCGATAGCTCGGTCGGGAGAGCGGCGGCTTTATGAAAGCCCATATCGCCACCTTGTATTGGAATAGGGTAGCTACCTTGGCTGGCAGTAACGGCTGCAGCCACGTCGACATTGGGCTCTAGCAAGCGCGCACGTAGTGCTTGTGCTACTTTGAGTGCTTCTTCACGCTGGGCTTCTGACAGTCGGCTGTAGTCATCCATATAAGGCACGCGTACATGGACGGTCTGGTATTCGCTTTGGTTTAGGCGCTTGGCTTCTGGAGAGGCCAAAAATGCATCGATATCCTGCTCGCTAATACGTACACGATTGCTGATTTGACGTTGTTGTAGAGACTGAATCGCAGCATCTTCAATCAGCTTAGCACGCAGGGTCGCATAGCTTCCGGGCTGCGCGGCATCTAGGCGTTGCTGCAAAGCGGCGATACTACCAAGCCCTTCAGCTTGAGCGATTTGACCAAGACGCTGATTAATCTCAGCTTCATCAGGATTTAGACCGACGCGTTTAACCAATGACAGTTGTAGTTCACGCAAGATGAGAGCATTTAATACTTCAGACTGTAGCTGTGCTGAATTGGCAATCGGCTCACCAGCCGCTTGGGCGCGTGCTTGGGTCTGGGTGATTGCGTCCATCAAGTCGCTTTTTAAGATAGCGTTTTCATTGACTAAAGCAATGATACCATCGGTACTGTTGGCTGGGGTCAAGCGATTGACGTTACTTTGCTCAGCAGCAGCGTTTGCTTTAGGCGTTGGTGCTTTTGCAGCATTAACGGTAGCAGCTTGAGCACTGAAACTAAGTACAAGGCCTGCACTCATACTCATAGAAAGCAGTACGGCTCGGCTGGTCTGACGTAAAGAAAAAAATCTCATGATGCTCCTCATCAATGTCATCGCATCGGATGGTAGTCGGTCAACGCTATCCAATACTTTTAATAAGCAAATATTGTATAAAGTCGTCCATAATAGGGTTACGAACAAGGTTATGTAATAGGTAAGTAGTGACGCAAATAATGCCTCAATATAGCATTGTTTGCGTTTTTTAGTCTTTCCATGCAGTTTGCACAGGTTCAAAGCCTAAGATCTTATCAGCGAGCAATCGTGTCAAACGGCTGCTACTACTACCAAGACCATTCAATCTAATCTCTGCCATAATCGCTTGTGTTGGTTTGTCTCTAACGTTCAAGTCATTATAGTAACGACGACCATAAACTGCAAAACCGAAACAGCAATCTTCATAATCAATACCGACTAACGAGTCGAGCATCTTATCACGATTATAATCGTATTGACCTTGCGCCAATACGCGCCAGTTATTATTAATTGGGAAAACAGCTGAGGCAGTAAAAGCTGATAGCGGCAACTGATTGGTATTTTCATCGCGCTGGCGCTTCACAAATCCGATATTAAACAAGCTGTTATCTGATGGCTGATAACGCAATTCAGTCGTAATATAGTTCAAGTCATAACTGTCAGTGAGCGCGCCGCTAACATCCACCCAAACATTATTATAAGGTTGCGTACTGGTATCCCAGACCATTCCAGAAGAGGAAGATCTAAAAACGGGTTGCTGGTTTTCAAGGGTGACGCGCCCATCATCGATATAAAACTGCTCAGCAATGCTACCATCAAAACGTGTCACACCCGTTGCGTCGATGTAACGATAATTAACCCCAGGGGTAATAGAATGCAAATCTTGCAAGCGATCATGCCCTAAAAACCAACTGTCCGAAAACAACTGCTCGTAGTTAATGGAAGCAATACGAGTGTTAAAGTTAGGGATGTCGTTTTGGTTTTTAAACGGTGAGTAGGTGTATTTCAAGCGCGGACTTAATAGGCGATAGCCACCCAGCGTATCGTCAAAAGCCCCAAAAGGTGAGCCTGCTTGATAGAAGTTTAGACCTGCGTCAATACTGGCTTGCGGCACAAATACCGATTGGCTACCATCTTGATCATTGAGTTGATTGTCCGCTAAGCTGTCCTCATCATAAGAGGTATACAGGTGTTGTAGGCTGACTTTGGGCTTGATATAACCCCATGACTTTTCCATCGGATAAGCGGCGCTAATTTTATTATAGATTCGCGCACCGCTTTTTTCATTTTCAGAACCATCATCGATAGATTTTTTGAAATAAGCAGAATCATGGACACCCGTAATATCAAAACGCTCTGCCCAAGGCAATCGGTAATCAAGTTTGAGCTGTGGTAAACGTGAATATGGCTTGTCTTTGTCTTGTAATGGCTGACCATTGTCGGTAAAAGCATTGAGCGTTTGGAAGGTTTCGACTTTTAATTCACCGTTCACATAGTCATTATAATAATTAAGTCGAGCACGGCGCGGTAAGTTTAAAGTATTGTCTGATAAGCCTAGGGTGTCAAAGTCGTTAATATAATCTTCATCCGACACATAGCTGTATTTAGCATCGCCACTTAAGCGTGGAATACTATTTGATGACCAGTAATGATCATAAAAAAAACTGGCGCGATCTTCGTCGTTATACTCTTTGTCGTTCGGCAAATACGAGCCGTTAAAAATTCCTTCGCCATAATTTTCAGTCAAATAGCGAAACTCACCTGCGAGCATCGGGTTGCGATCGCTGTAGATATGTGTATTGATCGTCGCATCATAATTAGGTGACAAATTGAGATAGTATGGGATATCAACCTCAAGTCCGCTTTTACTACTGACACTCGCATTCGGTAATAAAAACCCCGTACTGCGCCGACTGTCTATGGGGAAGTTAAAATAAGGCAGATAAAACACCGGAACATCTGCAATACGGAAAGTAGTATTGTAAGCTTTACCGCGACCTGTCTCAGTATCTAAATCAATGCTTTTGGCATCAAATTGCCATTTACGGTCAGTTGGTGGGCAGGTACTGAACATGACTCGATCAAGCTCATACTGGCTGTCGTTAGGTCGGTTGAGGCGTTTGGCATAGCCATGTGCTTGGAGTTCTACGCTAGCAAATGCCACATCATTGGCTGTGGACTGTCCCGTTTCGGTATTATAAGCCAGACTGTCTGCGACACCAATAAGACCGCCTTTTGCCGCCTGATCGGTGATATTTCCTGTAGCAGTGTTTTGAGTATTGTTTTGAGTATTGGCACGTGTTACTTGCTCGCCAGTCGCTTGATCGGTGAACATTACTTTGCCTTGCGCTGCGGTAACACCACTGCTTAAGTCCAGCACGATTTTATCGGCTTCAATATGCTGAGTCCCTTGATCGACAATCACATTACCAGAGAGCTCGGCATAGTCGACATTGTCATAATATCCATAATCAGACTCTGCAAATAAAGGCGCCTGATTATTAGCCACACCATTTAGATTGGTTGCCGTCTGGCCACTATCCATTGCCGCTTCATTGACGGCGCGCTGATAATTAGCGTTTTGCTGTGGGTAGACCCATTGACCTTCACAGCGTTGGGCACTATCGACAGCATTCGGCAGTAGGCGCAAGTTTTTGCCTACTTTTGGGATGGTTTGCGTGGCAGGTGTTAGGGTGTTCTGGATAGTGTCATCTTCAGACTCTACGGGTTTGTCACTAGCGTTTTGCGTTGATAAGTCAGTATCAGGGGTGAGCTCATAAAATTCTGCCAAACGCCGTAAACTGTCTTGAATACTCTCGTCACTGGTATCGATTGCATCATTGTCGCTGACAGCCGCTAAGGGTTTTTTCTGCGTTTGTGCCTGAGCTTGTGCATCGTCATCACTATTGTTAGCGATTTCAGTGATGTCTAAATTGCCATTATCGAGGGTGCTGCCAGTATCTAAGTCAAGATTACTGCTCTCAGAGGCAGCATTTACAGTCTCTTCGCCTGCTTCATAAACACTACTCTGCGCAGCGGCACGCTGGTAACTAATGTCTTGATTGATGGCGTTGACATTAGCGTTGACATTGGTATTGGCGTCGGTATTGATATCGCCGGTTAGGTCAGAGACATAACTGCTGGTAGTATCAGCGGGCAAAGATGCGGTCGTCTGTGCGTCAGCATTGGTAAGTGCTGCGCTGACGGTCAAACTTGATAAGCCTAAGGCACCAAATAAAACCAAACGGATGCTTTGGTAAAGCGGAGAATATAACAAGGGCACACCTATGATTGCAGAGCCTATTGAATGACGATATTTAGTTTAGTAGCCGTATTTTAGCTATATTTAGCGGCTCATTAATGATTAAAAAATCAGGAACTAATCATATAATCTCAAAAATTTGGGTGTTTTACATATAATGACGACTAATCATAGTCAAAAAAAACCAAATCAGCTACACTATTTACCAAAATTTATAACATCGCCAAGCCGTTTTTTAGATTATTGCTTAGCGCGTTGATAAAACTATGTGTCAATATCTATATTACAACAGATACTGTCAATCAAGCTGCCACTATTTTAGCAAGGTTTTGCCTGACTTATCACTACTTTAATGATTTATGACTTATATTTAACCTGCGATGCCCTCTATGACTGATACCATGCCTTTAAATACCCCTCTGAATGCCACTCTGAACGATAGGAATAACCGCCAACAGCAGCTAGAGAATTGGTTGCAACAAGTGTTCATCGACCGAGAGTTTGTGCTCGACAGTTTGCCTGGTGACGCAAGTGCCCGCCAATATCACCGTATCCAATTGGTTGATAACGATGCTGACACTGCGCGTTATATTGTCATGGATTCTGCTGATGAGCAAGACGCCTTGCAGCAGTTTATTAATGTTGCGAAGCTAATGACACCCGCCATCAATGTGCCAACGCTGGTTGCGCAAGACGTGGCAAAAGGCTTTTTGGTGTTACAAGACTTTGGTACGATTGAGTTTGCCCATTTACTCGTCGAGGCGACGCCTGAACAGATCAACGATTATTATCAATTGGCCATGCAGACCTTGGTTTCCCTACAGACTGTGCCAGTAGAGACTGCCAGAGTGCAGCACCAATTGCCCGATTATGACACAGCATTACTGAACCGCGAGATGGATTTATTTAGCGATTGGTTTATCCCCTATATTGATGTAGAGCTGAATCAGGACTTATGGAATAACGTAAAAACGGTATTGATACAAGAGATTTTACAGCAGCCTGCAGTGATTGTGCATCGTGATTATCACAGCCGCAATCTTATGCAAGACCAAGCCGACCCCACGCGTTTGGGCGTGATAGATTTTCAAGATGCGGTGATCGGCTCTTACACTTATGATTTGGTGTCATTGTTGCGTGATGCTTATGTTGAGTGGTCAGAGCATCAAATATCTGACTGGATTCGTGACTTTTGGCAATTGCAGCAGCAAGCAGCGCTCACCACCGCCGATAGTGTTGAGCAGCTTGAAAATGATATGAATGTGATGGGCGTGCAGCGGCATCTCAAAGTATTAGGGATTTTTATCCGTTTGTCTAAGCGCGATGGTAAAGACCGTTATTTGGCTGATATTCCCAAAGTCATGCGAGATCTAGTACTTGAGCTAAATTGGCTTGCTGAGCATGGTAATGAATCGATGAAGCAAGCGCTACTGCCATTTAATCAATGGCTAAAAGACACGGTATTACCGGCTTATAAAGATAAGTTTGACTCGTTATAAAAAGGGCTAATAAGCTGCGTCTATCACTATCACTATCACTATCACTATCATTATAAATTGAATAAGGAGCGTGCATGTCTACCATTACGCAAGCAATGATTTTAGCTGCTGGCAAGGGAACGCGCTTGCGTCCGTTGACACTTGAGACGCCCAAACCATTAGTCGAGGTAGGCGGTCAGCCGCTGATTGTCTGGCATATTAAGGCACTGCAAGCAGCGGGGATTACTGATATTACGATTAATGCCTCGTGGCTTGCTGACAAGCTTATGGATACCTTGGGTGATGGTAGCGATTACGGGGTCAAGTTGCACTGGTCACGAGAAGATGACGAACCTTTAGAGACCGCTGGTGGAATTTTTCAAGCGTTACAAACAGGTAAGTTACAAGACGAGCCATTTATCTTAGTCAACTCCGATGTCTGGACGACGTATAATTTTGCTCAGTTGCAGGATTATGAGCTGGGTGCTGATCAACGGGCGCATCTATTGTTGATTGACAATCCAGAGCATAATAACGGTGGTGATTTTGCGCTCAATAATGGTCTGGCTAGTGAGCAGCCAATTGGTGATGCAGACAAATATACCTTTGCTGGTATTAGTGTAATGTCGCCACGATTGGTCGATGGGCTGGTAAGCGGGCAACCCGCTGCGCTAGCGCCTCTGCTTAAGCAAGCGATGCTTAAGTTCCAGATTACGGCGGAAGTTATTCGTGATAATTGGATAGACGTGGGTACACCTGAGCGCTTAACGCAGGTCAACGAATTTATTGACAGTCATGGCGTGGCTAACCACCGCGGTGCATAACTTTAGGGGATATTAATATTAATTAATAATTCTTTAATAGATCTTACTTCAATCAATCTTACTTTAACGAAGATCATAAAAAGCGCCGCATTGATTTACAATCAATGCGGCGCTTTTGTTTAGCGAAATAGGGCAGGTTTTACACGCCCATTGCCAACTTTATTAATTGGGCAATGGTAAAAATAACGGCAAATCCTGCTATATATAGACCAATGAACCATGCCCATTGTGATTGTTTTTTGCTGAGTTTTTTCATAATCGTCTCCCAGTGACGTATTAAGGCGCTAATGATCTTAAGCGTTCGCTACCAAGAATAGTAATAGTAGCGAAGGCTGATTCTCCTTAACATATAGCCGTTAATACATATGCTCGTGATCCGTTTTACCCTTAAATGTGTAATAGGCAAAAGCGGTATAACTCAAGATAATCGGCAACATAATACCCGCACCAATGAGCATAAAGGACAGCGATGTATCAGCAGCGGCCGCTTCATAGATAGTCATTTGGTACGGTACTATATAAGGGAACAACGCTGTACAGACGCCAATATAACCCATCAAGAACAGCGCAACGGTCATTAAGAAGGGGCGATATTCACGCTCAGTCCGTAAATCCTTACGCATGAAAAAGAATAGCAGCAGCACGATAACTGGCATTGGCGCTAGATATAACGCACCCGGCAAACTAAACCAACCCTCGAGGGCTTCGATATCTGAAAAATACATAAACACGGTAACGACAATCATCGCCAATACCAATGCCGATAATATCCAACCAGACACTTTACGTGCCCATACTTGCAGCTTGTGTTCGGTTTTAATGATTAACCACGTAGAGCCAAGCAAGGCATAACCGACTATCAGGGCAAAGCCGCAGACGATAGAGAAGGGGGTGAACCAGTCAAATGGACCACCAGTATACAGACGATTGCTCGCCTCTAAGCCTTGCACCAACGCCCCAAGCATAATACCCTGCGAGAATGTCGCCACTACTGAGCCGACGAAAAAGAACGTATCCCATACATGACGACGTGAAGAGGCTTTGAAACGGAACTCAAACGCCACTCCGCGCATAATAAGACCAAATAGCATGGCAGTCACAGGCAGGTATAAACCGGTCATGATGATGCCATAAGCCACTGGGAAAGCAGCGAACAAACCACCACCACCCAATACCAACCAAGTCTCATTACCATCCCAAAAGGGAGCAATAGAGTTCATCATACGGCTACGGTTTTTGTCTGAGCCGGCAAAGGGGAACAAAATACCACAGCCTAAGTCAAAACCATCCAACAGGACATAGATGAAGACGGATAGGGCAATTAATCCGCCCCAAATTAAAGGTAAATCTAATACATCACCGTAGTTAAACATTAGCGTAACCCTCCATCATCGACGTCATCGGCAGGTTTATCCAAATCTTCTACTTTCTCACTGACGTTACTATCACCACTTAACGTGCGACCTTGACCTTCAGTGATAGAATGCTCATAGAAGTTGTCATCTGCTGGATCTTCATAAGGTTGTGGACCTTTAGCAATCAGGCGTAAGATATAAAAACTGCCTGCACCAAATACAAAGACGTACAGCACAATAAATCCTATAAGTGTCGTTGCGACTTGCTGTGCTGCAACCGGTGACATGCTCTCAGCAGTACGAATCACCCCATATACTGTCCATGGCTGACGACCAGTTTCGGTCACAAACCAACCGGCGAGTATCGCGATAAAACCAAGCGGCGTCATCATCATCCACGCACGGTGGAACCATTTGCTTTCAGGATCGAATTGTTGTTTTTTAAAGTATTTATAAAGGCTAAATAGACCAACAAGCAGCATTAATGTACCGATAGCCACCATAACGCGGAATGACCAAAAGACGATAGGAACGTAGGGCCGATCTTCTGGCGCCCAGTTTTTAAGGCCTTTAACTTCGCCGTCTAATGAATGCGTTAAAATTAAGCCCGAGACATAAGGGATTTTAATTTCATAATGGTTTTTTTCTGCTTTTTGATCTGGAATACCGAATAAGACAAGCGGTGCACCGCGCTCATTTTCCCACAGACCTTCCATCGCTGCGACTTTAGCAGGTTGATGTTCTAGAGTATTTAGACCATGCATATCGCCAATAAATATTTGTGCTGGCGCAACAAAGATGGCCATGACCATCGCCATGCCGAGCATGACACGACCATGTTTGCGATGTTCAACATGCTTTTTGGATTGCAGATAATACGCACCGATACCACCGATAACGAAAGCTGTGGTCAAAAATGCCGCAGTCATCATATGCGCGTAACGGTAAGGGAATGAGGGGTTAAAGATAATTTCAAGCCAATTGGTTGGATAGAGCAAACCATCAGCACCGACCATAAAGCCCTGCGGCGTCTGCATAAAGCTGTTGGCAGCCAAAATCCAAAAACCAGATATTAGCGTACCAATAGCGACAATCGCTGTTGAAGCAAGGTGCATGCGTTTACTGACGCGACCCCAACCAAACAGCATAATGCCTAAGAACGACGCTTCTAAGAAAAAGGCGGTCAATACTTCGTAGGCAAGTAGTGGGCCTATGACGTTACCGGCTTTATCAGAAAATACGGCCCAGTTAGTACCGAATTGGTAAGACATTACCACGCCCGATACTACACCCATCCCAAACACTACGGCAAATATCTTGACCCAGTGCTTATAAACTTCGGCATAAATAGGCTCACCAGTTTTGAGCCAGCGGAACTCTAAGACCGTTAGAAAGCTGGCAAGACCGATGGAAAAAGCTGGAAAGACAATATGCCATGAGATAACAAAAGCAAATTGAATTCGCGCGAGCATCAGCGCATCAAGCTGGTCAATCATAAATGTAGCGAACATAAACGGTTACCTTTATCTGTTAGCTGAATAGCGCAGGCTTCCATGACACGCTTAAGTAGCTGTCCGTAAATCAGGATGATAAGTGTTACGGGCAATGGCTCAGTATTAGTTAGCAACCACTATCAATTTATCAAATGCGGCTGAGCTAATACTGTCTAGCTGAATGAAGTAATTTATATCCCTATAAATTAATATATTACTGTCATTTACAATGAATGTAGTATGCGCCACCCTAAGTACACACGCAAGTTACCTATGGGACTGGTCGCACACCTACCAGTCACCAAAACTTACTTGAAGAAATACCCTGTCGATAAATGAACATAGCCCAAAAGCATAGAGGGTGTTTAGTATTTATTATCAATACCATTTTTAAAATGAGGACACGCCCTAGTCAGTATCTTGTCAATTAGACGAGCCTCATTGCTGCAATTGTTGATGCAAAATCCGTCGCAGGGTCAACACGGTCTGCGGATTTTCTTGAATACTATGACCACCTGTGATGATGGTTTCTGAGGTGGCGCCTTCGAGATGGGCGCTGGTGTAAGGAACGATACCATCTGATAAGCGCTCGGTCAGTGCTTGGCTAATATCTTCATCGACAGTCACCGCAGCGACGAGGGGCTTATTGGTTGACTCAGATGCAGGTTTGGGGCCATCATTTGTGCGCGCACTCTCGCTGTTGTCTTCTAATATCTCTTGAGATAAGTCAATTCTTGCACCGCCGGGCTGCATTTGCGCCAAGCCTCTAGTGATGTCGGCATCATTGTTAGCGATGATCGAATGATAAGTAATGTCGTCATTGATCTTGATATCTTTGGTCAGCTGAATAAAAGACGATTTATCGCTTAACTGACTGGCACCGTTCTGTAGGTACAGTGCACCTAAAGGATTTTGTGCCAAATCCCCTTGAATGGCGAGAGTAGCCAAGTTATCAGTGAGGGTCTTTACCAAGCCAACCGGTAAATAAACGATGCGGCGTAGTGCTCGAGTAAACCAGCGATCAGCGTAGTCGGTACCTTGAAAGGGCGAGGATAAAAAGATAGCAGTGTCGACCTGTGGCAGCCTATGTAGCTCAAAACGGTTGCGCAGCTCATCATTAGCAAAGGCTTGTTTTAGCATCTCATCGACTTGGCGTTTACTGCTGTTTTCGAGCAAGTCTTTATCCTCTAAAGCGTCTAAGTTATTGGCAAGATTATCATCAGACAGCATCATGCGAGAGATGATACCGCCCATACTGTGACTGATAATGACGCTGTTTTTGCTAGCACGGTTGCCTCCTTGAGGATCGGTCTGCTGATAAGTGCTCTTGATCAGCTCCTGAATTTGATAGCGGTTCTCTAAAATAGGTAAATTGGTCGGATAAAAAACCTGCCACACTTGATAATTATCGCGCAACTTATCATCATTAAAAATATCGTTGGTCAAATTTACCCACGTGGCGGGGCTAGACGCCAAGCCATGCACCATAATGATGACCCGTTTATCAGGATCGTAAGGCTCTAGCATAAACAGTTTGGGTAAGCTGGCTTCTTTCTGGCGGGTGATTAGATTTAAGTAACCAACGCCATCGAGCTGGTTTTCTGCCAGCCATAGTCCATAACCGGCAGAGAAGTTCGCCGCCAGTGGATAGTTATCACCCAAGATAGTGGCGCTCTCGCTACGATGAGGGTTGTATAAGTGGATATCGAGCTGATGACTGCTGAGCGTATCCAGTATGCTATCGCCAGCGGGCTTAATTAGGCCCGTCATCAATAAATGACCCGTGGGGTAAATGCGTGAGCTGGGCGCACTATCATCCTTTTTGCCATCGACCGTGTCTTTATTCAGTCGTCCCGACAGCGATGAAACCAAGAGCTGACGCACAGTGGTGGTATAGCGATCATTCAGTGACGCGACTAAGCTAATCCCCAGTCCTGGGCGCTTACTGATTGAGTTAAGACCCGAGAGACGTAGATCATAAGTGGACACCAAATCGGCGAGCGCTGAGGTTTGCTTTTGCGCATTTTGAAGGTAGTTACTTTCGTTAGGCAGAAAAATATTGAGATCATAGCGGTCTACTTGTACCTTCATGACCTTGACTTGGTCAGTAGGCTTACCCTTTAAAGGTGCATGGTTTGCAATAGCACCTTGGCTGCCAGTATCGGGCACAGTGGTGCTCATCGGTAGATACTCTACTTTGGTATTGCCCATGAGTTTATTTGCGCCATCTACCGACTGATATAGCTGGGTAATGACGTCATTGCTGGCTGAGTTATAAATGTCTTGGGTTTGGATATCGATGTCAGTTGGAATGCGGTTTTTGGCCTGAGCTTGGCTTTTTGCTTTATCTGCCCCTTCAAAATCATGCGCTAAACTGTCATAAAACAGATAGGTATAGCTGAACTTAATGGCATCGAATAGTCGACCTTGATAACTAATCAAGCAGGCATCTGTATTTTTCTGCTGCTCTTTAGCCTCATCATCGCTCAGAGGTGCATTGGCATAATAAGGATCAAGCGGCGGACGGGCGAGCGCATCTTGACACTCTTTAGACTCGGCAAGCTGGCGAGCTTTGGCGTAATGTAACTCGGCAAAAACGGACAGCGCTGGACGATAATGTTCATTAAGCATACTGTCAGTAAGCTGCGTCAAGCACAAGTCAAACTGCTGAAAACAGGCCTGCTCATTAAGTCCTGCTGACAATAAAGCCGATGCTGTGTCGCTACTGAGCTCATCGTCTGTGACGATATTGCCACGCTGTGCAGAAATGGTCTTTGCTGAGGCTTGTTGTGTCACAGAAACTGTACTACAGGCAGGTAGTAGCGCCACGGCTGTTATTAGCCCTAATAGAATGACAGGCTTTGTTTTTTTAATAGCGTGTGTGGCCGGATTGCTGACAGAGCTAGCGAAAGTCATAGGGGATTCCAGTAAATAATAGTCAAGCCTATAAGATAGATATAGTGAGTGAAACATAATATCGAACCATTATGCACTGTTGATATCCATTTTTCTTGCTTGCTGTGCCTACGCAGACAGAGGCCACCAGACAGAGCCTATAAAAAATTGATATCAGCAATACCGTCGTGCTTTTAGAATATATTGACTATAAGTAGTCAGTATAACAGGATGAGTGTAGCGTAACTTTTTGGATTTCACTAGGGCGTGTTGAACATTCATAAATGAACACTGCTGATCGCTAAAATTGTTCCAGACACGGCGCAAGTCGAAGATTATGTTGATATCTTAGCTAGACTTGCAACACAGTATGGGGCAATTTTAGCATCAGCCTAAAAGGACAGGACTATTTTTTGCTGATTCTTTGATAAAAAGAGGCGCTTAGAATGACTAAACTTACTATTTTTATCTTTGAATCGCCTAAAAAACAGTCTCTGTCAGTGCCATGATCGAATGTTCAACACGCCCTATTATATTTGAAACTTCACAGTCAAATGCCGTCGCTAATGGACAAGATAAAATAAGCGTAATGGGGTATCAAACTTTTAACCTAAAATGAGGACACGCCCTAGATTATCGAACAGATTTGGGGCTAAGGGGATATTGATAGTGAATGGCAGTGATTGATAGGGAGCGACAATCATTGGCAACGACTTTGGCGAAGTTAATTAAATAAGACTGGCTGAACGAGAAATCATCTGCAAAAAAAGCCTTCTTTTCCTATTGATACTAAACCAATATAAAAAGAAGGCACTATATGCTTTACTCTCAAATCATTTTTTAATAAGTCAATAATAACACTATAAGTCACTATTACTAATGAATAATGTTTACAACTGAGTTTATGCCCCTGGTTTTACATCGATGTCAGGTGCTGGGATATCCCAAATATAAAACTTACCATCTTCAACGAGCTTAATTTGTTGACGAATAACGGTATTATTAGGCACTTGTTGCTCAAGACGACGCAAACGTTCTAGAGCGTTGTCGCGGCGATCGCTCAATAAATCTGACTGCGCCAAGCTTTGTTCTGCTTCGGTATAGCCCAATGAGACGGCTCGGTCTAGATATTTTTGACCTTCTTTAAAGCCGCCACCTTCTGACAGCATCATGCCGTATAAGAAGTTGGCTTCACCACTGTCAGGTTTGATTTTGATAGCACGGTCGACATATTTGCCGCCACGTACCGTATAGTCTGAACCTAAATCTAAGTTACGACCCATACCATTGAGCTTAGCCGCTCGAATCAGCACGTCATAAGAGGCGTTTGGCGATTGGGCATAAGGCTCAATCCATTCAGTCAATACTTTGATTTTTTCACGAGTATAGTGACGTTGTGAGCGGTTAGGGAAGTTCGGTGGATAGTGACGGGCGTTAGGAGAGACATCTTCGATAAAGTCATCTAGCAAGCTAACGTCGAGCTTATCAGTACCCAAGCCTTGCTGCTGTGGAACTAAGACCGTCGGTACAAAGCTAACGCTTGAAAGTTGTACTTGCGGTGTTGGGATATTGGGCAACTGACCACCACGAAGATCAATGCCAGTAGCAGTCATTGGACCACGCTCATATACCCTAGTAGTACCTGTTAGCTCTGCGGTGTCAGGTATTTTAGTTGTCGCTTGCACTTGCACTTGCGCGCTCGCAGCATTAACTGCTGCTTGTGCTTGTGCTTGTGCTTGTGCTTGTGCTTGTGCTCGCTCTCGCACAGTATTGGCTTGTGCAGTTGATTGTGCTGGCTCTTGTGCCTGTGTAGTATTAGATGGCATGTTGTTTTGTTGCGAGCTGCTTTGCTGAATGCTGTTTGGCGGAACGCTATTTGTTGTTGCCATATTTGCCGCTGCGTCGGTTTGAGCCGTATTGGCAGTAGCAGTAGCGTTTGGTTTAGCGAGACGAATGACACGTCTGCTTGAATCCATGGCACTAGGGACAGCAGGGTTCGTAGCAGTGGTGCTAGCGTTAGCGCTGCTATCCGCTTCGGCAGCGTTGACAGGGGCAGACAACATCAGTGCACAGGCAGCGGCTAATGCGGTTAGGGTCGCAAATGTAGGCGCTTTGGTAGCATTGCTAGACAAGCTGGATTGGTTGATGGCTTTCATAAAAGTCGTTACCTTGTTTATTAAGTCGTTATTTACAATCGATTGATAGTTGTTTTGTATTATCGACGCTATTTTGTATGCTTAGAAATTTTTTATATTATTGAAGCAAAATCGAACAAATTTTTAATACCCTAGCAAATTAAGCTCAATGCTATCAGTAGTAGGATTGTTAAATTACCTGATTCAATAAACCCGATGAGAGGCGCTACTCGCTATTCATTTATAGATGATAAGCCGTGGCTTTCATCCGATTGGCCATCCAGCGCATGGTCTGACGCACCGGTGGTGAAAGAGCTGCGCCGCCACTTGCTAGCGCCAGCTCGCGATGGTGACATTCTTCAATATCCATTTGTGCCAGTATTTCTCTTGAGCGTTGATCATGCACGGGTAATTGTCCAATGTGATCTTGCAGATGCTCGCTGACTTGTGCTTCGGTTTCAGCGACAAATCCCAAACTAAACTCGTTAGAGATAGCCCCTGCGACCGCGCCAAGACCGAAAGACATGCCATACCACAATGGGGTGAATAGGCTAGCATGACTGCCCAATTCCTTTAACCGTGTTTCGCACCACACCAGATGATCGACTTCTTCTTCGGCTGAATGCTGCATGGCTTGTTTGACGCCAGTGTCTTTAGCGGTAAAGGCTTGACCATGATACAGGCCTTGCGCACATACTTCACCAGTATGATTGATGCGCATCAATCCTGCCACGTGACGCGCTTCGGTAATGGTCAGCTCAGGAATCTCGTCATTACTGACGGGCAATGGGCGAGTACTGGGATTAGAATGCGGAACAACCGCTCGCAGTGCCTTGTCAACCCCAAGTAATAGCTGGTCAATTTTGGATAAAGGACGCAGGGCCATGATTCACTCCTGATGGCTTTAATTGTTATCAAAAAACTTCTTATTAAGATATTGCTGATATTTGCTTTTTAAAGCAGCAATATTCTGTTCATGCACATTACTATAGCAAACAATATAAATTATCGGCACCACTATTATCGGCTGCATGATTTAGTGAACACCAACGCTACTCATAATCGCTAGATCTTCTAGGCATTTAGTCTTGTCGGCTAAGCTCGTCATCATTAGTATGTATGACCGCATGCTGCACGTGTTTATTAAGCTTAATATATAAAAACGCGCCAAAAGCAATGTTTAGCACACCCGTAACCAAAAATAATTGCGGTAGCGTCAATCCTAAGGTGTTGAGCACCACAATCGCAAAAATCGCTGAGCTGACCATAAATATGGCATTAAAAATATTGTTGGCACCGACGATACGCGCGCGATGACTTTTGGGTGCATAAGCCTGCATAGACGCATATAAAGGCACGATATATAAACCGCCACTAAAGCCTAAAAAGAACAAGTCGGCAAATACGCGCCAACTGCCGCTCATACCAAACAAATCACTAATGCCTAATAATGTTTCAGTATTAACGTCAATGTTGAGACCTGACAAGGAAAAATACAAATCAATAGCAAAAATACTTAAACCAGCAATACCAAAGGGCAGTAAGCGTAAACTGACTTGGTTTTTGGTCAAGGTTTTACATAACAAAGACCCAATCGACACGCCAACAGAAAATAGCGTTAATAGGAAAATAACCACCGACTCATCGCCATGCAAAATGACCTTGCTGAATTCTGGTGTTTGTGTCAAAAACGTCGCACCATAAAACCAAAACCAGCTGTTGCCAAGAATGACAAAGAATAAAAACGGCAGCGAGTACAAATAGCGTACCGTCGACCAACTGGTGGTAAAAATATTCCAATTAATTTTGAGCGTCGGCTGCATGGCTGGCATGGTAGGGATGTAACGAGCCGCCAGATAACCTAAAACAGCGACCGCCAATACAGTGGCGCTAATCCAATACAACGACTGTGATAGCTGGGTCAAGACACCAGCGATAATCATACCAAGGAGGATGGCTAGCGACGTGCCCATCTGAAACAGACCGTTGGCACCGACGAGCTCATCTTCCTTCATCGCTTGCGGTAAATAAGCGTATTTAATCGGTCCAAAAAAGGTCGAATGCGTGCCCATCAAAAACAATGCCACAAACAACAAGCCGTACCATTCAAAAACAAAGCCGACGGCGGCAATCGCCATAATCACCAGCTCAAGCACCTTAATAAAGCGCGTGAGCTTTGATTTTTCAAACTTATCGGCAATTTGTCCCGCCAGTGCCGAAAATAGGAAGTAGGGCAATATAAATAGCATTGCCGCTAAGTTATTTAAGATACTAACTTCCATACCCAACTGACTGGCAGCGGTATAAGTCAGTACTAATATGAGTGCTTGTTTAAAAATATTGTCATTAAACGCCCCCAAAAACTGGGTAAAAAACATGGCGCTAAAACGGCGGCGCTTAAATAACTGAAACTGATTGGCCATGAAAATTCCTACAGATGGATCGCGGCTGATAGATGAGAGGTAAGGGCTGAGCACAGCTTTCGGGTGCCATTAATTATCAACAGTATCAAAAACTTATCGAAATATAGCATAGGTTTTATCAATATTAAGCCGTATAATAGCAAGGCTTTGGCAAAAATACATGCGCCCGAAGCTATGATTTCATAATTGACTAAGTTATGATTTGTAAATTTTACATGGTTGTCTTTTGAAAAGTTACTTTTTGAAAATTTGAGCGAGATTAAAGCCTCGGTATCACTCAAAGTTACCTATCTTATGTCAGTAAGTTCAGATGAGATAGGCTCAGCGCTAAAACCAGCACTAAAAAAGTACGGTCGCCATAGAAAATCTCAGTTAACTGCTCTACGTTTATTCACCGGTAAGACTTGGCGACTGCTATCGTCATTCCCTTGTGCCGCGTGAGGTGATAGGAAATAAGTATACATGGAACATCAGCCTTCAACTCTAGCGCGCCACTTGTCGGTTACGCAGCACAAAGCCTCAAACACTCATGCTGGTAATCGTGCCAGCGCTGCTACCAATACTGTTAAATGTGCCGTGATGGACGATTTACAGCAGACTGCGCCGTGTATTCATTTTACGCGCTCAGCGCTTTTTAGTGCCTTGGCGAGCAGTTTGGTGGGTTTTGGTATCGCGCCTGCAGCATTGGCTGACACCACGACCAATGCCAATACGAACAGTCAAATTATTGATAGTCAGAACCTTAATAGTCAGAACCGTGATACGCAAAATACAGCCAACCAACCATTTTTCAATACTGTAACGCCACCGCAACCGCCAACCCCTAAACCCCCTCGCACAGACCCTCAGTTCTCCTCTACTGAGGATACACAGCTTGATATCGCCTTAGATGCCTTGCGCCTAAAGAAAGCAGTGGAACAAGGCATCATCGATAAGTCAGTATTGGATGACTATAGCGAACAAAACCTAGGTATTAAGCAGTCTGGTACTAAAGAAAAAGACCTACAAAATTCGCCATCTCAAAGAGTAAATGGTAATGCCAATGCCAATGCCAATGCCAACGCTCAGCAAGATGATGATAATGTCGATGATGCCAGTGATTTGGATAACGACCTTTATGATGTAGGCGAGTTGAGTGACGCGCAGGCGAATGTGGCAAATAAAGATTTGGAGCAGCAAGCGGCGACAGTGCAACAGCAGGGCTATCAGATGATGACGCCTGATGAGATTGATCGCGAGCTGGCAGCGCTGGATAGACAGAATGCGCAAGACATTGACAGCATTAATAATGGTAACGACGTTAACAACACCAATGTCAGTAACATGAATGGCATCAGTAATAACGACCGCGACTTTGATGCGCCTATCGCGACTTTAAATGATACCACCCCGCCTATTGGCTTAGACGTGAGTCTTGATGCGACCAATTTGCCAGCACCGAGCAATCTCGATACGCTGGGCAAAAGCGAGACAGCGGCTGAACAGGCTGAGACTGCTGAAATCATGGCACGGCCCATCAATGTCAGCGATGCTGTCAGTAGTGGAAGCGCTGATAACGACGATGATAGTATGATCGATGATGAGAGGTCAGTAAGTGCAGGCAATGTGACAGGAGGAGAGGGCACGCAGTCAGATATTATCAATCCAGAAGATTATTTGCCTGATTATCAGTCCGAAACCCAAGCCGTCAATCAAAGTATCGAGCAAGCCAAAAAGCCAAAAACCATGGCTCGTAACAAAACCAATATCGTTAAGCGACTCTACAATCGATTTTTTAATGACGGTGCTCAAGCGTTACCGCACGTCGAGACGACGGTTTACTTGCAGCAAGTTGCCGCTGACGATGCGACTAATACGCCGCAAAAACTCATCGAAGCAGACGAAGACACGCAACCGATTAAAAACATCAAAGCTGCGCTTGATGACACCACTGTCCAATCTGTCGTTGACTTTACCGCAGCCTTACCGCGTCTGCGCCAAACTGCACAAGATGCCGCACAAGCTGTTGGTTATTATGATGTGACCATGCGCTTACGTCAGCCTTATAGTGACGTCATTGAGGTGGTCATTGAAGATCTAGGTGAGCCGGTCATTGTCGACAGTCGTATTATCGAAATTCGCGGTGAAGGTCGCGAGCAAGAAGAATACCAAGCGTTGGAAAAAGAGCTACCACCGCAAGAAGGCGATGTATTCAATCATCGCGTTTACAAAAACAGTAAAGCGGCGCTAGAGTCACTCAGCAACACTTATGGTTATTTTGACCAGTATTGGCTGAACAAATCAGTCGATATCATTTTGCCAGACAATACCGCCGATGTATCGCTGGTTTATAATACTGGTGACCGCTACGAGTACGACGAAGTGGTGTTCTTTACTTATGATGCAGCGACCAATACGCTGACCCGCGACCCTGATAAGCTACCTGTCGAATTGTCATTGTTGCAGCAGTTGTTTGACTTCAAACCCGGCGAGCCGTTCTATCGCCCTGATGTTACTAAGTTTAGTAACGACTTATCAGCGACACGTTATTTTAATACTGTCAATGTCGAGTCTATTTTGCCACCCAATGACAGCAGTGAAAACAGTACCTTAGCGTTCGATAATGCGCCTGGCAATGCGGCTGGTAATACTGGCAACGACGATGTTGACAGTGAGGTCAATGCTTCAGAAATTATTGATGATGTAGCCGCAGCAAATAATGGGGCAGAAAGTAGCAGTAATACGAATGGCACTGTTCAAAATGGTACTGTTCAAAATGACACTGCGCAAAACAGTGATGCAGCAAATAGTAGTGATGGCGATGCTAATAGTGGCAATAGTGGGGAGAAAGTTAATCCCGCAGATATCGCTGCCATCGAATTTGAAGCAGATGAGCAAACACTGGATAAACTCCAAGCCATCAAACAAAAAGCCAATCGCTTAAGCCGCTTACCAGATGATCGGGTGTTAGATGAAAAAGACCAAGAGACCGACACGATTTTAGGTAAAATCAGTGACTCTATCAGCAACGTGGCACAAAAAATCTTCCCAGACGAAAAGAGTATTCTTGCGGATGAAAACTTTGTACCACCGACGCTAGCAGGACGTAAAACGCCGCAACAAGTGCAAGAGAGTAAAAAAGTCCCGCTATATGTTTTTGTCTCTTCCAGTAAGCCACGCGACGCCCAAGTAGGTATTGGTTATGGTACCGATACCGGTGTACGTGCGACGGCTAAGATAGATTACAATCTGCTCAATCGTCAAGGCTATCAAGCTGGCGCAGAAACTGAGGTTTCTAGAATTAGTAAGAATGTCTCGGTCTATGGCAGCCGACCGTGGAAGCATCCGCTTAATGATAAGCTAGATGCGCGCCTCACCTATGAAGAGGAGGTCATCGATCAAGGCAAAGGTAACTTTGATTTGTCTACCCGAACGCTAAAAGCTTCATTGGCACGTAATATTCGCCGTGACAGTGGCTGGAATCGTAGCTACTCTGTACGTTATCGCTTAGACGAGCTAGAGACAGGGGTTGATGAGACGAAGTTAGAAGATCTGCCGATACGCTTTACCTCTTCTAGACCAAAGCAGCAAGCGTTGTTATTGGGCTATGGTATCAATAAAACCGACGTGGATAGTGCGACCAATCCGACTCGTGGTATCCGTCAGTACTACTCTGTGGAAGCAGGCGCTGAAAAGGCGTTGAGCGATACAGATTTGGCGATTGTACGGGCGGGTGTCAGCGGTATTTATAGTTTCGGTGATGACAAAAAGCATCAAGTACTTGGCAGTCTCAATGCAGGTTATATTTGGGCCGATGATTTCTATGAAGTGCCTTATAAATTACGCTTCTTTGCAGGCGGTGATCAAAGTATTCGTGGCTATGATTATGAGAGCTTATCGCCTATCGACAACGGCTATCTGACTGGTGGGCAAGTGCTCGCCGTCGGTAGTGCGGAATATAACTATGAGTTTAAACCTGGCTTCCGCGCCGCCGTCTTTACCGACGTGGGTAATGCCTATGACAAAAACTTCGAGACTGATACAAAGGTCGGCGTTGGTGTTGGTATTCGCTGGGCATCACCTGTTGGTGTGGTGCGGGTCGATGTTGCCGCTGGTGTCACAGAAGAAAGTGTTCCTGTCAGGTTGAGTTTCTTTATTGGATCGCCTTTATAGTAGCCTCGTCAATCGTTTTTAGCGATTGTTGGCAATCATTTTTTTAACGTAGTTGAGTGTGATGTTGACCAAAAATACCCCGCCTAATAATTCACCGGATGAAGATCCGGCGCAACGTGATGCCCGTGCTGTAAGGCGTTGGTATCCGCTGTCTTTTTTGCTCAAGCTACTGGTACTCATGCTCATCGTACTGGCGATTATGTTCGCCATCTTTTTTTATGCGGCTGGTACTGAGTCGGGTACTAAGTTCTTATTAGAAAAGATTAGCGCTGAGACGGGTATTAAGTTTAAATATGGGCGCGGTAATTTACGTGATGGTCTGTTGGTCACAGATATCGATATCGAGGCAACCGAAGACCTTGAGATCTTGGTAGACAAAGCCTACGTTAAAATAGGCTGGCGTGCGGTATTTGCTAAAGAAGTCCATCTGCGCGATGCCGACATTCAGCGTATTGAGATTATCAATAAAAAACCGCCAACGGGTGAGCCATTTGATTATAAAACGCTCAAACTGCCGGTAAATCTGCGTTTTGATCAAGCCAAAATAAAAACGATTGTCTATAAACAAGTGACCAAAGATCATATTGTCATTCATGATATCAGCGCTCGTGATTTGACGTGGGTTGGCAGCATGGTCACGGTAGGTCGCGGCAATTTACAGTATGCAGATATCGTCAAGGTTAGTGCTTTGCAAGGTGAGATTGATTTGCAAGGTGACTATCCGTTGGACTTAAGTGCTATTGCTGAGGTCAGTGCCTTAGAAAAAGCCTACATTGATCCACTCAATATTACTGCTACGGGTAGTTTAAAACGTACCGTTGGTAAGGTGCGTAGCCGCTACAATGATAACGATGTCAGCGGTGATTTTGTAGTGCAAGGACTCGATAAGGATTCACCGTTTCAGGCAAAACTGCAATGGGACGACATTCTGATTCCTTATGCCGAAAGCCAAGCCATTCGCCTAAAAAGCGGCACAGCCACTGCCTCAGGGGTCATCTCTGAGATACGTTTGCGTATCAATACTGAGCTGACTGCCAAAGATATTCCTTCAGGGCATTATCAAGGGCGGGCAGTGATTGCCAATAGTCAACTGCGCATTGATCGTTTGGATGCTCAGGTTCCAGCTGGAAACCTAATATTACAAGGTATTTTAGACTGGAAAAATAGCTTCGATGCAAAGGTGCGCGCGACTGGTAGCAATTTTGACATTCGCCGCGCGATTCCTGACGACTATGCTGATTTTAAAGCCTACGCTCCGCAAAAACTCAACGGTCGATTGTCGCTACATTATCAACAAAAAAACAGTGCAGGTAACTTAGAGATTGACGCGGATCTACGTCAGCGTGATGGCGAACATGTTAATGCCAATATTGCACGTGGTAAAACCTCTGCGAAGGTTAAACAGGTAGCGCCTTGGTATATCGATGCCACTTGGCAAAATCTGATCCGTCGTAATGTTCCGAATATTGGTAATATCGATAGTCCTAGTGGTCAAGCTGATGTCATCGTGCGCGGTTCGACCCTCTCTGTCGATGCCAATGCAGTCATCAATGAGCTTAATGCTGCTCCCAAAGGCAACTATGATGTGCGCGTCCGCAAAGCTGGCAATGTCATTGACATCAATCGTCTCAAATATAATGGTATCGTCGGTGATTTATCAGGTACAGGACAGATTCAACTGGCGACCAAGAAGCGCCCATTAACGTGGCAAATTGATGCCCGTACTAATGGTTTATTACCCAAAAAGTATCGTAGTGATCTACCGCTTGAGCGTCTAACGGGCAGTATTAGTGCCAGTGGCCGCTTAGTGAATATCAGCAAAAGCGGGGTTAAAGGTCAGCGTCATATTATTAATTTAAACAATACCGATTTGCAGGCGCAGCTTGATGCCACGCAAGACGGCCGTGCTATCGGCATCACTGGTGGTGGTAATGCCAAAGTCGATATCGTTGGCGGCGAGCTTTCTATGTTCGATGCGCGTTTTGATGGTCAGGTCGATACGGCGGATGTGCCAAAGGGTCGTCTGTCTATCAATGCGGCTGGCACGCCAAGGCTGATCAGTATTCGTAAGCTCAATTATAAGGGTGAGGCTGGCGCAGTGAATGCGAAGGGTGTCATCGATTTGCGAAAAAATATTGGTTGGACAGTGGATGGTCGCTTTGATGACTTCAACTTGGGTTATTTTTTACCCAACAATCCGGCCATTATTACTGGTGATTTAAAAACCAGTGGCGAGTGGCAAACAGCACCAAAAAACAAAGCGAATGCCAAGGGTAAGCTAAATAGATTTGCAGTAAATTTTGACGGTGTATTAGATGCCGAGCAGTTACCAGCAGGCAAACTGACTATCGATGCCAGTGGCGATGCCCAGCTCATCCGTATCAAACGCTTCCGTCATGTCGGCGCTGCAGGTAGTATCGATGCTAGCGGCACTGTCGATGTGCGTAAAGGTATCGCTTGGGATATTAAGGCGGTAATGAATCGCTTTAATTTAGGTTATTTCCTCAAAAGTACGCCAAGCGCTATCACCGGTACTATAGATACCGACGGTCGCTGGAGTGACACCCAGCAAACCATTAATATCAAACAAATCAACTTGACTGGCATGTTAAAAGGTCAGCCGCTTAGTGCAAAAGGCAGCTTAGCTGCAAAAATGCGATTGCCAAAAGACTTGGCGAGCTATTTTAAACGTTTACAAAAGCAAGATGCACAGGCGCAATATAAGCAAGTGAACGCCTTAATCGAGAGTTTAAATGCCAATAACCTCGTCTTACGCTGGGGCGATAACTACATCACTGCCAATGGCAATGCCAAGCAATTACAAGCCAAGATTAATATCACCAGTCTCGATCAGCTCTCTAGTAAGCTGACCGGCAAAGTGACTGGCGGTGCGACCTTATCGCAGCCTGCGGGACAAGCGTTACCCACTATCTATATTGATTTGGTCGGTGAGCGACTTGCGCTGCCGGGCTTTATCTTGCGTCAAGGTCGTATTCGCGGCAAAATCGTGAATTTAGCAAACAGCCCAAGTCAGCTTATTATCAGTGCTGAAGGCTTAGATGCTGGCGGGCAAAGCTTCAAAAGCGTTAATGCGTCTTTTAATGGTACTGAGCAGGCACATGTGGTCGATCTCAATGTCGCTAACGAGCAGCTCGATATTGCAGCAAGACTCAAAGGTGGTTTTAATCGTAATACACTCAGTTGGTCTGGGGTGATTGGTAAAGGTCGTGTTAAGTCCAGATATGCCACCTTGAACCAGTTGCAGCCAGCGCAGTTGATTGTCAATTTGCCTAACAAGCAAAACGGCAGTGACCGCGAGCTTAAGGTGCAACTTGCCGCGCATTGCTGGCAGGCGGCCGATCAAACCGGCAAGCTGTGTTTACGTGAAAACCTAATCGCTTCACCGTCTGGTGGTCAGGTCGATTTGGCATTGCAAAAGCTAGACGCCTCGCTATTTTCAGTGTTTTTACCCAAAGATATTGATTGGCAAGGGCAGATTAATGGTAAGGCGATTGTCGGCTGGCAACGTGGTCGTCCACCGACTATCAATACCACTTTATATTCTGATAATGGCAAAATCGGCTTGCTTCAAGATGGTGACAGCGCTCCTGTAAGCTTGTCATACAAGCGTGTGTCACTGATTGCCTTGTCAGTACCTGAAGGTCTTAAATTACGGACAGATATCAATACTGGTCGCGGCGCGCGTGGTTACGCGGAAGTCATCGTCGATCCTTATAAAAACCCCAAACCCATTTCGGGCGCGTTGGTACTCAATGAGCTTAATTTAGCGATTTTTAAACCTTTCTTCCCCGGTATGCGTGTGCTTGAAGGCAATATCACTATGGCGGGCGGACTTGGTGGCACGCTAGAAAAACCACAGTTCTATGGTGATGTGAAATTGGCCAACGGTCGTATCGCGATGCTTGACTTGCCAGTCAATTTAAGAAAAGTTAATGTCGATGCCAAGATTCGTGGAACGCAAGCAACTATCGACGGCACCTTTAATAGTGGTACGGGTAGCGGCACGCTAACGGGAACAGTAAACTGGCAGCAAAAACTACAAGCCAAATTGAGTATCGTTGGTGAGCGCTTAGTATTGACCCAGCCACCCTTGCTATTGGCTGAGATTAATCCTGATATCGATATTATCGTGCGTCCTGGCGACCGTTACGTCAACATTACAGGGGCCATCAGCGTGCCATCAGCGACCATTCGTCCGCCAGAGGCTAGTGAAGATATCATTACGCAAACAGAAGATGCGGTCGTCCTAGATCGTCGTCTCATTGGTAATATCGACGAAGTCTTAGCTATCTCAAAACCGTGGTCGATCAATGCTGATATCGGTGTTGATTTGGGTGATGACATTAACTTCCGTGGCTTTGGAGCGGTTATTCCGTTGGCAGGTGCGATTAATATCACTCAAAACGGCACGGGCATTATGCGTGCCACAGGGGTGGTGCAAGTATCACGTCGTACCAATATCAATGCTTTCGGTCAGAGTCTAGAGCTTAACTATGGGCAGGTGCGCTTCAATGGGGATGTGATGAAGCCTAACCTGAGTATTGAAGCTGTCAAAGTCATTAGCGGAAAAACAGTTGGCGTGCGTGTTAAAGGCAGTACTGAGAGTCCAAACATTATCGTCTTTAATAATGCTGGTCTGACCCAGCAGCAAGCAATGAATGCGTTGGTCACTGGTCGTATCGATAATAAGAGCGCCACGCAAATCAGTGAGCAGGGCTTTAAGTCGCAAGTGACGAATAACTTAGCGGCCGCTGGGCTGAGCTTCGGGCTGAGCGGTACACGCAACTTAACCAACCAGATTGGTCAAGCCTTTGGTCTACAAAGCTTGACTGTTGATGCCTCTGGCGGGAGTGAAGACACTAACGTCAATGTCACCGGTTACGTGACCCCTGACTTATACATTCGCTACGGGGTAGGTGTCTTTAATGCGCAGAACAGCCTATCTGTTCGTTACCAGTTGACCCGTCGAATTTATGTCGAGGCAACGTCGGCGGCAGAAAACGCGGTTGATGTGGTTTATAGTTGGCAATTTTAGAAGGCAATTTTGGATAATACTGTTATCAGCTAATGGTTGATTTATTAACTCTAATATTGCCCAAATAGTATTTACTGTACTTTAATCAACTGTACTTTAATCAATAAAAAACGCCTTTCGATAAAGGCGTTTTTTTGTGAGGTGTAATTTTAACTATTTGGTCAAAATTAAGCGGTTATTGCGAGTTAAGCGTAAGCGATATTCCTCACCTTCGTGCTCAATACGTACCTCTTTGGTCAAGGCAAACAGATGCTGTGATTGCAAAGTCGGTAGACGGTTTTCGCGGCAGTTCAAGTAACGAGAGATAACCATGCTCATAATAAATTCCTTTTGATAAAACAGTTGAGTAGTCGACATCAGAGAGTAATAGTCATTAACGATAATAATTATCATTTAGATTGGATTGTTTTGCAAGGTAATTGATAAAATAAAATGCAGTCATTATGTAAACTTATATAAACCTACGATGATAAAGTCAGATTGAATTTATTTTTTATTATTTATATCAATGACTTAAATTAATATCAGCTTATTATCGCAAGTGACTATTCATAACAAATAAAGCAAGCATTCGAGTCATAACAAATAAAACAAGCATTTGAGGACAGTATTATGGTGAACGTCGCAATAATTCAACAAACCCACCATCAAAAAATCGTAAACGTCGCTGTCGCTGTTATTCATTATCAGGCACAGTATTTGCTCGGATTTCGAGAGGCGGCCCAACATCAGGGCAACCGTTATGAGTTTGTAGGTGGCAAGATAGAGGCGAATGAAACCGCAAAACAGGCATTAATACGCGAAGTCGCTGAAGAAACTGGGATCGATATTCACGACAATACTGTCGTCAAACTTGGACGACTGCATCATGATTATGGGGATAAGCAAGTGAGCTTGCAGGTCTATAATATTGAGCTGACAGCAGGGCAGTATGAGCAACATCGCCATCTTTGCTATGGCTTAGAAGGGCAAGCGCTAAAATGGGTCAATAAATCTGCGCTATTGGCAGGGAAGTATCATTTGCCTGCTGCCAATAAAACGATTTTAGAATGGTTGCGTCTACCCGCACAGATAGCGATTAGCTATCCTTTGGCGCACTTTAATGATCTGCCCAATCCAGCAACAGAATGGTTGACCTATCACAAGGAAAAAGTAGGGACCCATGCTTGGCTATACATTCGAGTTAAGGACTCAGACTTTGATAATAGCGTAAAGCAATTGATGGCTTTGCGTCCAGACATTCAAGTGATTCTGCCATTTGAGCGTCGCCTTCATTCATTACAAGCCGATTATCAGATCGTTGCTCATCAAATCTCTCAGACTGCGCTCATGAAATGGTTTGATAATGAGCAAGACAGTTCCGTAGGTGAGCAGGCGTTACCTCTCGATCGACCATTAATAATCAGCTGTCACGATGCAGCCAGTATCCATGCCGCTAATCAGCTTGCTAGTGTTCGTTTACAGCAGCAGCAAGCACCAGTGATCGGTGTGTTTTTATCACCAGTACTAGCGACCCAAACGCATCCCGATACTGCGCCATTAGGTTGGGTAGCGTGGTCAGCTTTGGCACAGTTGGCTGACATGCCAGTCATTGGTTTGGGTGGCTTGTCACCAGCTATGATTGAGCAAGCTGTCCAATACGGCGGTATCAGCGTGGCCGGTATCAGCCAGTTCGTTTAGGCGTTTTTTTAGCAAGTTTTTATTAATAAATACCAAGTTAACTATGCTCATCAAGTGCTTGTACAAGGCCTATCACGTCAAGCACAGTAGCTACCATTTATCAAAGTAAATTCTTAATAATAATAAGCTTCCCTTATATTTATCCAATCGGTAACTATGTGTTTATTCTCTAATCTAAATACAGAATTACTTACAAACCGTTGCGTTTTCCTACATTGCGACACTGTTTTAATCATAGCACTGCCATTAAGATAGGCTATCAAATTAGAGAGTCTTCAAGCTGTTTTTATAGATGACGTTTTTGGCTTTTAATAAACCAATTGTCTGGTCAAGCGACTCTCACTACTCATAATAATATTTGATTTTTCTCACATTATCTTTATTAGTAACAATATTTTTGTGTAGAAAATCAAATAATATTTATTTGATAATGAATAAGTTTTTAACCATCACCAATAATTAATGGTATCCCTATGAAAACCAATAAGTTACCTCAGTCATCATGGTCTGATGCACAGGCAGCCGGTTCTCAATCACAGCAAACCAGTCAGTTAAAGAACCATTATCAGGATAATGGGCAACACGTAAATAGTGCCAGCAATGATGCAAGCTATAACCATGCTATCAATAGTAATAAAAGTCTCAATGCGAGTAATGACAGCGACAGTTATAACGGCGAACATTCAAACCATTTGGCAAAAACATCGTCTTTGCAAGACAGCTATTTTGGATACAAAAGCATCGACAAAAGCCTTACACAGGCAAAAGAGTTTGCTATGATTGAAAACGGTAATATCAACAGTAACGATTCAAAAAATAGCGATATAGAGGATTTTGACACGGCTAATGGCTTCAAAAAAGCTAGCGGCTCTCAAAAAATCCGTGGCTACAAAAAAGCGCAGAAGAAGCAAGCACAGGAATCTAACAAAGTAGATGTACTGATGTCAGAGGAACAAGCGAATATTTCAATAGAAAAACCTCAAAACACAGATGATTTATCATTGACGACGACCTCATATAAAGAAATACCGGAGCGCATATTTATGAATGGGCTTATTAAGCATACTGGCATTGCCCTAGCGATTATTATACCGTTGGCGGCGTTTTCGGCTTATGCTGCGCCGTTACCAGCGACTAGCGCGTCCACTAGTAAAACTTCTGCCACGGCGACGACTGATAAAACCACAACGCAAACCTTGTCTGTGAAGCCCAGCGACATCATCCATAAGTCTGCGAACACACCGACCACCGTCGACAGTGTGGATCTCAAAAAGTATGCAGGCACGTGGTATGAGATAGGTCGGTTACCAATGTACTTTCAGCGCAACTGTGCTAGTGATGTAACCGCAAACTATGCCCAAAAAACAGACGGCTCCGGAGTGGTAGTCACCAATAAATGTAAAGCTGAAGACGGTTCAGATATTACTGCTGAGGGATTGGCAAAACCTGCCGACGATACCGGTAGCAAGCTAAAAGTGACGTTCTTGCCTTCATGGATTCGCTGGTTACCAGTCGGTCGTGCCGATTATTGGGTACTGGCGCGCGATGCTGATTATCAGACAGCGCTAGTTGGTACGCCAGACAAAGACTATTTATGGTTACTAGCACGTTCGCCCAATGTCAGTCAGGAAACCTATGCGAAATATCGCCAAATTGCCCAGCAACAAGGCTACGACTTGAAAGAATTTAAACTGACCGCACAAAGCAATCAAACAGTTACTTTAGTACCCTAATTGTTTAGTGACTTAATTGTTTAGTGCGCTAGTTGTTTATCGATTTAGTTGTTTAACAGCATCGTTGTTTAAGGCGTTCGAATTTAACAAAGGTAGCGTAATAGGCTGCCTTTATTTTTATAATCAAGTCAATATAGCCCCAAAATAGGTTATAAGTGCGCGCTGATATGTTATCACTGGCAAAATTGACCGTTTTAGGCTAAAATCTAGGCGATCTAAATACACTGATGAAAATGAAAAATGATTGGCATGGATGTTTTGCCCTCATCGTATTTGACCTCACCGTATTTGAATAGTCACTTAGACTAAATACAATCTATCTGTTTGATACTTCTTCATACTTTACTGATCATACATTACTGACCATAAGGATGTTTCTCGTGAGCAACGCTGATACCTTACGCCACCTACATCAAGAGCACTTGAGCAATTATAACAACCAAGAGCAACAAGCGATTGAGCTCATGGGGCTTTTGAACAAGCTCTATAATGAGCAAGACGTCCAAGTGACTTTGTTCGGCGAAACGCTAGATACGACCTCAGTCGGTCGCATATTGGCACTACATCAAAAAGTAGCGATGCGTGATCAAGATGCAAAAGCCATCGCTATCGCTGATACGCTAGCAATGGTTAAAGTGCTAGCAGACAATAAGACTATCCAAGCTGCGCGTATCGATGTCGGTCAATTGATTGCTAATGACAGTGATGTACAAGCGGCTCTGCAATCTATTAGCAGTGACAACAATGCTATCAATGGTGCGACTGATGTCGTGCTATACGGTTTTGGTCGTATTGGTCGTATCTTAACGCGTCTATTGTTATCGCAAGCGTCAAGCGCGAAAGGCGTACAACTCAAAGCCATCGTCGTACGTCCGGCTGCTGCTGGTGATTTGGCCAAGCGTGCATCATTACTAGAGCGTGATTCGATTCATGGTAGCTTCGCTGGTGGCGTGGTGGTTGATGATGAAAATAACGGTCTGATTATCAATGGTCGCTTTGTGCAAGTTATTTATGCTAAAGACCCAAGCGAAATTGATTATACGGCTTATGGTATCAACGATGCATTGGTTATTGATAACACGGGCATTTGGAAAGACGAAGCCGGTCTTGGTAAGCATCTACAGTCTCAAGGCGTTAAAAAAGTATTGCTAACGGCTCCTGCTGGTGGCGAGATTAAAAACGTCGTTTATGGTGTGAACAATGATACGGTCGGTGATGATACGATTGTCAGCGCGGCGAGCTGTACGACCAACGCGATTACACCAACGCTAAAAGTACTGAACGATGAGTACGGTATCGAAAATGGTCACGTGGAAACGATTCATTCGTTCACCAACGATCAAAACCTAATCGATAACTATCATAAAGCTGATCGCCGTGGCCGCAGTGCAGTGTTGAACATGGTTATCACTAGTACTGGTGCGGCAAAAGCAGTTGGTAAAGCACTACCAGAGCTTAGCGGCAAATTAACCGGTAATGCTATTCGTGTCCCAACGCCGAATGTCAGCTTAGCAATTTTAAACTTAAACCTCAAAACTGCACCTGCCAGTGCTGATGCGTTAAATGAGTTTATGCGTAAAGTTTCTAATAGCAGCCAGTGGCAAACACAGATTGCTTATACGGACTCTACCGAAGCGGTCTCGACTGATTTCGTCGGTGATACGCACGTCGGTATCGTTGATGCACAAGCGACGATTCTCACGGACAATCATGCCATCGTTTATATCTGGTATGACAACGAAGTGGGCTACAGTACGCAAGTATTACGTTTGGCGACACAAATGGCCGGCATCAGCTATACTCAGATTCCAGCGTAAAAATTCTAAGTCTATAGCAGTGATACGCTAATGCATTAAGTTTCGTATAGAAGCCATGTTTTTTAGATGTGATACTCAAGCACCCGATAGTCCGATTGGTTATCGGGTGTTGTTGTCATACTTGTTGCTAAGTATTTTGGCACACTAGGGTCATAATTATTTTTAAACCAGTTTTTTACAAGCACTAATTTTTTATAAGCATTAAGTTTTTACAACTACACAAACACATAGCTATACCCTAAAATACAGTCGTTGGCTGTAACCAGTTTATAAACTGGATGGTAAATTAAGGAACGTAAGATGCGATTTATTGATGAAGCCGTCGTAACGGTAAAAGCAGGTGACGGTGGTAACGGAATCGCCAGTTTTCGCCGAGAAAAGTATGTCCCACGTGGTGGACCTGATGGTGGCGATGGTGGCAAGGGCGGAGATGTTTATGCCATTGCAGAAGATAATACCAACACTCTAGTTGACTATCGTTATACGCGTCGCTATGACGCCATGAGAGCTGAGAATGGTCACAGTAGAAACTGTTCGGGTAAGGGCTCTGACGATCTATTTTTGCCAGTGCCTATTGGTACTACGATAGTCGATACCGAAACCGATGAAGTATTGGGTGATTTGATTGAAATTGGTCAGACCTTGCTCATTGCCAAAGGCGGTGATGGTGGTTTGGGCAATACTCACTTCAAAAGCTCGACCAATCAAGCACCGCGCAAGGCTACTTCAGGCTTTGAAGGTGAGCTAAAAGTTCTTAAGTTTGAGCTAAAAGTTGTGGCTGATGTTGGCTTGATTGGTTTACCTAATGCGGGTAAATCGACCTTTATCCGCCAAGTCTCTGCTGCTAGACCAAAAGTTGCTGATTATCCGTTTACCACGTTGGTTCCAAATCTGGGCGTGGTCGATATTGGTCGTCATCGCTCGTTCGTCATGGCGGATATTCCGGGTTTAATCGAAGGTGCCTCAGAAGGTGCAGGACTTGGCATTCGCTTTTTAAAGCATGTTGCTCGTACGCGCCGTCTGTTACATGTGGTTGATGTAAAGCCAATTGATGGCAGCGATCCGGTAAAAAATGCTCGTGTTATCTTGAATGAGCTTGAACGTTTTTCGCCTGAATTATCCAACCTACCCCAAATTTTGGTATTAAACAAAATTGATCAGGTGCCTGAAGAAGAGTTAAATGAGCTCTGTACCCATATTGTCGCTGAGCTTGGTTGGACAGGAGATGTATTTCGCACGTCAACTCTAATGGGTGAAGGGACTGATGCTGTTAAATATCATTTGATGAATGAGATTGAACGTGAGCGCGAACGCGAAATAGAGGACCCCATCTTCGCTGAAGCACAAAGAACACGTTTTGAGCGCTTAGAAGTAGAAGTACGTCTGAATACTGAAGCCCAGCGTGAGGCTTATCGTGCGGCTCGAAAAGCGGCACGTGAAGGGTTGGACTTAAACGACGATGATGATTTAGATGATGACGATGAAGATGGCGTTGAAGTCGTTTATGTTCCTTAAATGATGGTGCTTAAACTGATATACTTGAATTTTTTAGATCAATCCCCGTAATTAATTGACATAAGACACAGGAGTTTATATGGCAGGTGACATAGAAAACACGACCGAAGAAGCAAGGTTTATTAAGCAAACTCGCAACTTTGATATTCAGCGCGTTATTGTCAAGATTGGCTCATCGTTATTAACCAATAACGGTCGAGGGCTAGATCGAACTGCCATTTACGAATGGGCAAAGCAAATTGCTAAGCTGCACAAGCAAGGCGTGGAAGTACTGCTCGTGTCGTCAGGGGCAGTTGCTGAAGGCGTGGTACGCATGAACCTAGAGGAGCGTCCCAAAAAATTAGCGGCGCTGCAAGCTTGTGCTTCTATTGGTCAAATGGGCTTGATTGAAACCTGGTGGTCAGCGTTGATTCAGCACGGTATTCAAAGCTCTCAGCTACTACTAACCCATGATGACTTGTCCAACCGTAGTCGTTATCTGAATACCACAGGCGCACTGACACAGTTATTAGAATGGAACGTGCTACCGGTCATTAATGAAAACGACACCATCACCATTGATGAGATCAAATTTGGCGACAACGATACGTTAGGTGCGATGGCAGCAGCGATGGTCAATGCTGATTTGTACATTATCTTAACGGATCAAGACGGCGTGTTCACTGATAATCCGCGTGATAACCCTGATGCCAAAATGATTCGTCAAGAGCGTGCCATGGCTGATTACTTGTTTGATATTGCAGGTGATGGTGGCAAACTCGGACGTGGTGGAATGCTAACCAAGATTCGTGCTGGTCGCCTTGCCGCCATGGGTGGTTGTCCTACCGTAATTGTGAGCGGCGCTATCGATGACGTTATTACCCGTGTGGTATCTGGTGAAGCGGTTGGTACGTTGCTAACGACTAATGACGAAGATAAAATCATTGCTCGTAAACAATGGCTAGCAGCGCATCTACGTATGTCAGGCTCTTTGATTGTTGATGCTGGTGCCGCAAAAGCCGTCGTTGAACATCATAAGAGCTTGCTACCAGTCGGCGTAGCAGAAGTACGCGGTGATTTTGATGAAGGTGATGTGGTCGAAATTGTGCACCAAGATACAGGCGAGCGTCTCGCCGTTGGCCAAGTCAACTTCTCCTCTCGTGACGCGCGCCGTGTGGCTCGTGAGCGTACTGAGCAATTCGATAGAATTCTTGGTAATAATGAAGAGCGCGTGGTCATGGTACATCGTGACAACCTAGCATTGACGATGTAGTAGTATCGATTTCCTATGCGCTTGATTCTCTATGTACAGGTATAAAGATGCCTTATTTATAAGTATAAATAAGGCATCAAATGACTTTTGTCAGTAGACTATTTTGGTCATGCCATTACTTATACTCATCAAGGTTGGAAATTTATCCGCGACTAAAAGCTTATCAACACGCCCTAATATTTAAAAGTAATTAGCACTCAAAAACTCGAAAACCAGTATTATTTTGTGATACTAGACGTTTTTGGCTTAAAACGCGATTTTGATTAAAACGCGTCTTTGCACAAAAACCTGATTATTTAATGTGTGACGCGTTCTATATTCTTTATATTCAACTTATTTTATCCAGCACGGTATTCATTGTCATTCTTATCAATGAATACCGTGCTGTTTTGGAGATTTGTACATGAGTGCTTCAGACAATAATAACTCGCTTCAGCATGAGTTTGCCCCTTTAAAAAACGACAGATTGCTACGTGCCCTTCGTTTTGAAACGATCGACACCACGCCCGTGTGGATGATGCGCCAAGCTGGTCGTTATTTACCAGAATATAAAGCCACCCGTGCTGAAGCAGGTGACTTTATGAGCTTGTGCCGCGATACCGCTCGCGCGACAGAAGTCACTTTACAGCCACTACGTCGTTATGATTTGGACGCAGCTATCCTATTTAGTGATATTTTGACCATTCCTGATGCCATGGGCTTGGGTTTGTATTTTGAAGCGGGAGAAGGGCCGAAGTTTAAACACCCTATTCGTACGCAAGCTGATTTAGATAGACTGCCTGTGCTTGATGTCAATGATTCTCTGGATTACGTCATGCGTGCGGTGACCAGCATTCGTAAAGCATTAAATGGGCAAGTGCCCTTATTCGGTTTTTCTGGTAGTCCGTGGACACTAGCGACCTATATGATTGAAGGCGGCAGCTCAAAAGATTATCGTTATACCAAAGGCTTTTTATATAGTAACCCAGCTTTTTTACATCAATTATTAGATAAGCTTGCCACGTCTGTTATTGACTATTTAGATGCGCAAGTCGTTGCTGGTGCTCAAGTATTGCAGATATTTGACAGCTGGGGCGGCGCGCTTGGTCATCGTCAGTTTATCGATTTTTCACATGTTTATAATAAGCGCATCGTCGCTGAGCTAAAAGTGCGTCACCCTGATATACCAGTGGTACTGTTTACCAAGGGCGGCGGACTATGGCTAGATGTCCAAGCGGATAGTGAGGCGGATGCCTTAGGTCTAGATTGGACGATGCCGCTTGATCGGGCGCGTCAAGCATTGACTGAGAGTCAGCGTCAGTTGACCAAACAGCATAAGAAGTTACAGAGTAGCAAAGCGCTTCAAGGTAATTTGGATCCAGCAACCCTTTACGGTTCTCCTGAAACCATCCGCTCAGAAGTAAAGTTAATGCTAGATAGCGCTTATGCTAATGGCGAAAAAACTGGCTACGTGGCGAATTTGGGTCATGGTATTACGCAGTGGGTCAACCCTGACAATGCCAAAGTGTTTATCGATGCCGTGCATGATTACAAAATCTAGCCATTGCTTTATTTAATCACTGTGCTATTTAATCACTGTGCTATTTAATCACTGTGCTATTTAATCATTGTGGTATTTAGCCACTGAGATATTTAAATGCTATGATAAATTGGACTTATAAATTTAAAATCCAGTGGTAGCGATAGCTAGCAATTACATTACTGAGTAAAAGGGGATATCTTATGATTTCAGCAGCAATCGTCGGTGGCACAGGATATACAGGTATTGAGCTGATTCGCTTACTATCCGCTCATCCTGAGGTTTCTATTGATTTGCTAACGTCACGTAGTGAAGCGGGTACACGTGCTGATGAGATATTCCCAAGCTTACGCGGTATCTCGGATATTGTCTTTAGTGACTTGGGTGATGATACGCTTGCCACCTTACAAAAATGTGATGTGGTGTTTTTTGCCACGCCACATGGTGTCGCGATGAAACAAGCACAAGCGTTGACTCAAGCAGGTGTACGAGTCATCGATTTGGCGGCTGATTTTCGTCTCCAGTCATTGACGGAGTTTGAGCATTGGTATAAACAGTCGCATGCCTGTCCTGAGCTGCTGAAAACGGCTGTTTATGGCTTACCTGAAGTCAATCGCGATAAACTTGCAAACGCTTTGGTCGTAGGAAATCCTGGCTGTTATCCAACCACCGCTATTTTGGGTTTAAAACCCATTATTGACGCGCAAAATCAGCAAGCCACCCGATTGATCGATGCTCGTATTGTTATTGATGCGAAGTCTGGCGTTTCAGGGGCGGGACGTCAGGCGAGTCTGGCGCTTAATTATGCGGAAACAACGGACAATTTTAAAGCTTATAGCGTTACAGGTCATCGTCATCTGCCAGAGATTGAGCAGGGGGTGGCGCAGTTATTAGACAGTCAGTTTAGCCATCGTGTTCGCTTTTTACCGCATCTAGTGCCAATGATTCGTGGCATGTTAAGCTCTATCCATATGGAGTTGACCGAAGAAGGCGCTGCCATCGATTGGCAACAAGCATTTGAACAATGCTATGCGTCAGAGTTGTTTATTGATGTCATGCCAAAAGGTATTTATCCTGATACGCGCAGTGTGCGAGCCAGCAACCGTCTGCGGATTTCGGTACATCAGGACAATGAGCGTTCTGAATTGACGGTTATTGTGGTACAAGACAATTTAGTAAAAGGCGCGGCTGGGCAGGCGGTACAGAATATGAATGTGATGTTTGGGTTTGATGAGTCACAGGGGTTGAATTTTGCGCCGATTGTCCCTTAATCTTACTATCCAACATTGTATTTTTACTGTTAAATCATTCATATTGATGGTGCTAGGTATTGATTATAAATTCCGCTATAATAACCTGCCCTTACTGTTAAGAGATACTGTCTAAATGCGTGTTAAGATTGTACTACGCTTTTGCTCACAGCCAGCACGTTTATCGTGCCAAGACTCTGTTCCATATCAAGTGGAGCGTAGACCGCATTCTTTACAAAGCAGTGACCGCTTTATCGACAACCATCACAATCTCATTGCTGGTCAAAAAGGGGCATCGACACTGGTGCTGGCACTCTTTGTTGTGGCCATATTAGTGACCGCTACTGTTGGATTGTTATTTGGTCATAAGCTTGGCTATCAGCGCGGCTTTCATTCGATGCAAACCGAGACCAAGCAAGCAATTATCAATAGCAATGAGGCAACCAAAGAGCTAAAAGACTTGCGGATTAGCAACAAAATAGCCACCAGTGAGGCTGCGACTGCCAAGCAAGAGCTGGCGATTAGTTTGGCAAACTTGAAAGAGTTACGCGAAACGCAAAAATCACTAACTGTTGAAAACAAACAAGTTGCCCAGCTTAATGAGCTCTATACTGAGGTGATTGCTGATAATGGTGGCATGCCACTACAGATAATTGGTGCTAATATTAAGCCGCTACCTGAGAATGCTTTTGAGTATGGTTTTGACATCGGTATGCTCAGTGAAGATGGTAATGCCAAGCGTTTAACACCAACGTTGACATTGCTTGATGATGATGACTTCGTGGAAGTGCCGCTAGATCCTGCCAGTTATTCGATTAAGGGTATTGTGCGTATTCGTGGCCGCTTTATGATGCCATCAGGCTTTAAGCCATTGCAGGCAAAACTGACTTTGAGAGCCGGTGGTCAGCAAAAAGAACAGCTTTATGACTGGAAGCTTGGCGATAGGGTCGACAATATGCCGCTATCGCTTTTAGATTTGCCAGAAGTAGATGAAAGTCCTATTGAGCCTTAATTAGCATTTAAAATCTAATAAGTACTTGAAATTTAGTGGTATGAACCAAAGTTAGTTAAGCACAATGGCTATTTATAACCACTAGCTTATAGCAACGATACTTTGTTATAACCATGGTACTTTATGCTATTTCTGACAGCCTCTCTGTATAATCTCTTTTTATTCTAAACTTACCCTTATATTTTGATTATGATAAAACCTATGACTCTACAAGCTAGGCCGACCGTTTTTGATTGGCACTTTCCTAATATACCTGCGCAACGCGCTCAAGATAATGAGCCAGAGGGTGAGACGTCACCACAAGCAGACGTGCTCGTAGCCGAGCCAGAAGTGGCGAAGCCACCGATGTATGCGGTCGTGATGTATAATGATAATTATACGCCGATGGAGTTTGTCGTTTACGTTTTGCAGTCGGAGTTTCGCCACAGTGTTGATTCTGCTGTTGAAGTTATGTTGACGATTCACAACAGTAGTAAAGGTATTGCGGGTATTTATCCTAAAGATATCGCTGAAACCAAAGCCAAAAAGGTAAATAGTCTGGCTCATCGCGAAGGCTATCCTCTATTGACTCAAATAGAACCGCATCAAGGTGAGTAGATGTCATAACTGCTTCATTTTCTTGTGACTTTTCACTTTGTTGGATGCTTTTTAATCGGCAATATAATACTGCCACTTTTGAGCTTATATATTAGTAACACTTTTAAAAGCCTTTTATCAGGCAGCTCTACTATTACTCTCACAGTAAATTCGTTCTAACATCTCTCCTCATCTTAAGAACGCTCCTAAGTAGTCAGTCTTCTTTCTGTTTTGATCTTGATTTTTATCTTAAATAGCCTTATATAACAAATATAGCGTTGTATAGTAAATTGACGTTTTACGCTCAGTTTTTTAGTATTTCGCTATGTTTCTGAGACTATTGCGTAGACAACTATTACTCAATATCCTGATTATTTACGCCCTCACTTTTATATAATCTTTTTTATTCCCAACTTGTCATTCATATAATTCGTTATTTTGGTTTTTTTCTGACTTTCTTATCTCTAATATCACCTCATAGAGCGTACTTAGATACATTTTAGTATGCGTTAATAGATTGACTATGATTGAGTATCATGTTGAGATAAAGAAAAGCGAATATGAATTATCACAATCATTGCTAGATAGGTCGAAACATCGGCTAAATGATACGCGATACGCATCAATCATCATTTAGGCAGGTTTCTTAATAATACTAACATTGCCCTTGAACAATCCATCTATCGCCCTGATTTACTACCTAACTCATTCATAAAGCTATCAATTTATAAGATA
>NZ_AYYA01000003.1:0-5000 GCF_000511065.1 Psychrobacter sp. TB67 | reverse complement strand
ATCTGTAGCTACAGATGATTTTTTTAGGTTAATAAGTTGTTTGTACCAGCCTAAGATTATGCCAGTGAAAAACGAGAAGTAACGCTCTTATAACCCCTTTTTTGTAGCAGATTTTACGACAGATAAAAAATCCGTTATTTCTCACCTAATTTAATGACTACACCATACGCACCCTAAAGGGACTGCCAAATAGCTGATATTGTTAGATTTATTGAAATTAAGGTGTTTGCAAAGTGTAAACAAAATGAATGTTAGCCATTGATTTAAAAAGAAAAAAGGTGTTTACAATTTGTTTACAGCCTTGCTTCTAAAAAGCGAAAAATAGCCCTTTTTTACCGCCTTTTGCAGCAAAAATCTCGCTTTCCTAACAGGTGAATTTATGGTGTAGTAAGTACACTTTAGTAAAATAACACCCAGTTATCAGGAAAAAGTAGTAATGAACTATGCGATTTTGAGGACGACAAAATTAAAGACGATGGGCAACATTGGTAGCAGTCTGGCACACAGCTATCGAACGATAGAAACGCCAAATGCTGACCCCGACCTCACCTCTAAAAATTATCATAGCGTTGCTACCCCTGAAGCCGTTAAACAGGCAATAAAAGATCGACTTCCTGAAAAAAGACGCTCTGATGCGGTGCTCTGTATTGAGTATTTAATAACTGCCAGTCCTGAATGGGAAGGCTGGGGAACTAGCCAAGAAGTGGAATTTTTTGAGCGAGCCAGTTTATGGCTCATAGATAAGCATGGAGCAGAAAATATTGCAGGTATGAGTATTCATCGAGACATAAGCACACCGCAACTAGTCGCTTATGTTATTCCTATTGATCAAAAGGGGAAGCTCAACTGTAAGGATTTTCTAGGCGGCAGGGTTAAGTTAAATCAGATGCAAACCAATTTTGCCAATGCGGTCGCTGATTTAGGACTAGCGAGGGGCAAGGAAGGCTCTAAAGCCAAGCATACCAGCATCAAGGAATATTACCACGACATCAACCATGCTAGAGATTTTAGTATTACAACCGTATCACCTAAGCCTGAAATGTTTGAAAGCAAGGCTCGGTATGGTGAAAAGGTCACAGCAGCCGTTATTGAGCAAATAGAACCGACTGTGAAGGCAGCAAACAGCATTTTAGTGGACTACGAAAAGGCTAAGATGGATAAAATCGTGGCGGAAGACAGCTATGACACCCTTAAACAGCTTGCTGAGCCTTACTTAATGGCAATTCAAGGGTTAAATCAAGAGGAAATTGCTAGGGTGAATGAGGTAATGCAGCTAGAAAGCCGAAAAATCGCCATAGAGAGAGTTAAATATGAAAGGGCTAGGTATCTATCAAAATAGAGAATGAGTGCTGTTAAATCTAATTATGTAGGCATATAGAGTGGTTCCTATAGCCCATTACTAAGATTAAAGAAAAATAAAGTCACTAGAGTGCTTAAAAACTTCTAAATTTGAAAAACCCTGTTGTTTTGGATGAGGTTAAAAACAAATTGATAGATAATTTTGAAAGCGTTGATCGATTACTTGATCCAAAAGATCACCAAAAAGACCTTAATATTTTGAGGTAACTAGGGCTTTTTTCTTTTGTTTTTTAATCAGTAAAAAAAATAAAAAAATGCTTTTAATGCTTTTAAATGCTTTTAAATGCTTTTAAGTCCTCTGTATGCATTGGTGTTAGAGGGCTGTAACCTCCATATGACTACGTTTACTTACCCATATGACTACGTTTACTTACCCATATGACTACGTTTACTTACCCATATGACTACGTTTACTTACCATTAAACTACTAGTTTTTATATGTAGATTAATATACTTTATTATAGTAGTGTAGTCATAAATAATTTATAAGGAAATTGTATGTCTAAGGGTAATTTAGTCGTCAAAACAAATCAGCTTAATTCAGCCTTACAAAACTTATCTTTGCCTGAAATCCGAATTATTCAATTAGCAATAGTAGATGCAAGAGAGACAAATACTGGACTGAGTACTGATAAGCCTCTACGTATTGATGCCTTACGCTATGCTGAAATGTTTGAAACCACTCGACAGAATGGCTATCAGCGAATGAAAGACGCTGAAGAAAACCTATTTAACAGACGTTTCAGTTACGTCAATGAACATGGAAAGATCGTCAAGTCACGCTGGATTCAGGAAGTAACTTATCTTGATGATGAGGGTGCAATTGAATTGGTTTTTACCCTTGCTGTAGTTAAAGGAATCAGCCGTATTGATGGTGCGGAAGACTTTTTTACTTCTTATCTACTAGAACAAACAGCGAGTATGGATAGCATTTACTCTGTAAGACTTTATGAGCTGCTGGTGCAATGGAAACAAGCTAAAAACACCCCTATGTTTGAGCTTGAGAGGTTTAGAAGTCAACTAGGTATAGAGTCTAGTGAATATAAAAGAATGGGGAATTTTAAATTAAGAGTTTTAGACCTTGCGGTTCAAGAAATTAATGAAAAAACTGATATCAAAGTTGGCTATGAGCAAGTTAAAAAAGGTAGAACGATAATAGGTTTTAAATTCAAAATCTCGGATAAAGAAAAATCCAAAAGCACTCAGAGTTTAGCAAGTGGAAGAGACGGTAATACATCTGATATGTTTACGGTTGAAGGATTAAATGATAGGCAGCTGGGGCGTATTGCCCGTAATCCTAGCTTTGTTGCCGATTATAATCATTTGGTTAGTTCTACTAGTCCAGCAGGTCAAGATCCGAACGCTTGGGAGTTTGAAATGATTAATCGTCTCAAAAAGGATCCTTCACAATTTAAGAAACGCCCTATTAGAGAGTATCTTGAATACTAAGACTTGTGAATATTTTGGATAGGTACGGTTCTCTAGTGAGGACTTGAATGGCGGTAACCCTCTTATGGTTTTTATAAACTTATGTCCATTTATCATGTTAGAATTTAGATGATAATAATATTTAGGACGATACTATGGCAGCTTATATCACCGTAGGCGCGACAACGACTCATGGTGGTGAAGTTATTAGTGGCTCACCGCACAGCACTCATAACGGTATTCCTATCTCGCGTAAAGGCGATAAAGTTATCTGTAAAAAGTGTAAAAAATTGACCACTATTTTGACAGGGGACTCCTCGTTTATTGTCGATGGTGCGCCCATTGCTCGCGCAGGAGATGTGACTAGCTGCGGTGCTAAGCTTATTGCTAATCAGCAATCGTTTTGCGAGAGTGACTTTGAGGTGATGGGCGTTGAGCAGCCAGCGCCTATGCAGTTTCCTAAATCTGATCCAGAAGCTGTATTTGCTAGCTTTGCAGCGCCTAAAGACAACCAACCATCAGAGTCTTATAACAACGATTTAGATATTCTATTTGTAAATTTTACGCCTTTCGATAATGAGGATAATGCAGCTGAGGGTAGTCTCGTAGCAGGTAATACTTATGCTGGTGAGCCTAACGAAGGAGGGGGAGGTAGTGATAGACCTATATACATACCTGGTACTGCGGGTACTCCAGAAGAGCTTCGTTATCAGGCAGAACTAGAATCAATATATATAAATGTCGGTGGTGACGAAGCAAAATTTCGTCAAGGAGTTAAAGAAATTGCAGCAAGAGATATGCTCGCTTTTGATATATTGACAATACCAGCAGGATTAGCATTAAAATCTGCTCAAATAGGTGTCAAAGCTGGGCAGTATGTAATCAAGAGTAGGGTAAATAAACCAAAAATTAGTGCTTCTAATTCGTCATTAAAGCTGCCTTCAAATTCAACACTGAAAGTACCTAACGGTGTTATAAATAAATTTCCTGAGAGCTTCAAATCTCCTATACCTAATAGAAAAGGAGGGGAAGGTTATCGCTGGTTTGATGGAGCAAATAAAGGAAATAGCGTACGTATAGATAAAGGTAATCCAAGCAACTCTCAAATTCGGCAACAAGTTGACCATGTTATTATAAACAACAACGGCAGAATAATTGGTAGAAACGGTGAACCTATTAAGGGCACAATTAAAGATAATTGGGATCAAGCACATATCCCACTTAAGGAGTATGAACAATGGAACAAGTGGAATTCACCGAAATAAAATATCCAGACATGAGAAATAACCTAATTGCTTATACAGAATCATTATCGGATTCAGAGTATCAACGTCAATACTGGGGAAAATCCAATCCAGATAACCCTAGTTTTTACGATGACTTTGATGCAAGTGTAAATTTCTTAGATGACATGCTAGAAAGAGATAGCGATCCAAACGCTTGGATTGGTCTAGTTTTGAAAAATGACAAAGAAGCTAAATTATTTGAAGCTCTAAATGAAAATATTGCAAAATTGTTTCAAAAATATGGTTTTGACTTGACAGATGAGCAATATATGGATGTTAAAGAATGGAGCGAGATTTTAAATAGCGCTAAAACTTTACATTCTGAGCTTATGTTAGAACATACGTAGCATCTGTAGCTGTTAGCTAATCAAATACTTCTGAATGGCTACCCAGCCTAACGAAATCTACCGTATCGCTCTGAATACGGTAGATAAGCACCAAATCAGGTTTGATGTGGCAATCTCTAAAACCCTTATGATTGCCGGTCAACGCATGATCTTTGTATTTAGCCGGTAGTGGTATATCGTTAGTCAAACAATTGAGCACCTCGCCCCATGCAGGAGTGAGTAAACTTAGATAATTCTTTTTAGCATCTCTCTTAAACTGACTTGATACTTCAATGGATCTCATCAGCTTCGCCTTCTAGCTCATCCATCAAATCACCAAAGCTATCGTACTTACTACCTTTACCGCTCGCGACCTCAGCAATAGCCGCGAGTGTTTGCGCGTTGAGCTTAGGTTGTTGATAGTCAAAAGACAGAGGAATCGCATTGGTATCGGCGACTTGGTTCAAGAACAGTCTTATGGCTTGTGAAGGCGTTAGTCCATAGCTTTCAAGAACAGAAAAAGACCTATCCTTCAGATCCTGGTCAAGCCGTATATTATAATTAGTTGTAGTCATAGCAATCACCTTTCGCTTATATTCG
>NZ_AYYA01000002.1:0-845 GCF_000511065.1 Psychrobacter sp. TB67 | reverse complement strand
CACATCGCCTGTCCAGACTTGATTAGGCGCATCTGGGTTAAAGTTTCGGTCTAAAAGGTTGTCATAGGTTATATGCGCCTCATCAGCGTGTTTGTATTTGTGGGTCTTGAGCTGGCAGCTGACTAAACCCATTCGCTCCATAAGCTTAGTCGCTAAGTAACGCGTTAGCTTAATGCCATACTCGTTAGCTAAAATGGCAACTATAGTCCGAGCCCCTGCTGATTGCTTTGAGTCGTTGAATATTTGGCATATTAAAGACTGGAGTTTGACTCGCTCAACATCAATAGGCTTAGTCTTAATACCATAGTAGTAACTACTTCTAACCACATCAAACAAGTCACACAGCTTCTTCTTACTTAATCTTTTGTCCTGCTCTGCCAGCTTTTTAATCAACGATAGACGTTGAGGTTGTCCGATGCCAGCAGAGCTGAAGCCCACTCGAGCATAGCTCTCCCCTTGCGTCGGGGCGAAGCAGTGCTTCGCTTAATCCCTCCTCATTTAGGATGTCTTTCTCTATCTTAAGCTGTCTGACTTCTCGCTCAAGCTCTTGTATGCGGCGCTGATCATCAGTTAATGCTAGACCTTTAGTTGGACGAACGCCTTGCTGCTCTTTTTTATACTTGCGTACCCAGTTGTCTAAGGTTGAGATGCCGATGCCTAAAGACTCGGCTACTTCTGCAACTTTGCGATTGTGATCAACCACTAAGCTAATGGCTTCTAATTTGAATTCTCGGGTATATTCTCTACGTTTGGTAGTCATACTGTATTCCTTCTTTGGGGTAGTATAACCTTGTATCTTGAATAATCGCTTAATACTATCGATGAAAGTTGATAAAATAAAGCAG
>NZ_AYYA01000001.1:0-1083 GCF_000511065.1 Psychrobacter sp. TB67 | reverse complement strand
CCAGAAGAAGGCGTAATAAATGCAGCTTAATATTTAAACAAAGAGTGACAACTATCTTGAAAAACACCGCCCGTTTTCGTATATTTGTTGGGTTGGGAAATTCAACCAATGAGTTCCATATACTTAAGGAAATACCATGAAAATACTCATCACTGGCGCTAGTGGTTTTATTGGTCGCCAATTGGTTGCACTTTTAGCACCTATGCATCAGTTGACCCTATTAACCCGCTCTCCAGAACAAACGCGTAAAGTACTCGGTGCAGAGCATCAATATTTAGCTAGTTTGGATCAACTAGATGATTTAAATACCATAGATGCGGTAGTAAATTTAGCGGGTGAGCCCTTCGTTGCAAAGCGCTGGAGTAAAAACCAAAAACAACTTATCTGCAGTAGCCGCTGGAATACAACTGCTAGGTTAACCCAACTTATTCAACAAAGTAGTAATCCACCCAGTGTTATGGTGAGCGGTTCTGCTATTGGGTTTGGTCGACAAGGTGAACAACTCTTAAATGAAAATAGCACTCCCTTTATTGAATTCAGCCATGAAATCTGCAAAACCTGGGAGCAGTTAGCGCTAAATGCAGCATCGGAGCATACTCGGGTCAGTATTATTCGGATCGGTTTCGTACTCGGTCACGGCGGCGCGCTAGAAAAGATGCTTCCCCCCTTTAAACTAGGTCTCGGTGGCCCAATAGGGCATGGCCGCCAAGGCATGAGTTGGATACATGTCAACGATCTCATCTCTCTTATCGAATTTTTACTCACCCATGACCAGTGCCAAGGCATATTTAATGCCACAGCTCCTAACCCTGTGAGTAATGCCGAATTTGCGAAAACATTAGGTAAGGCACTTAATCGACCCGCAATGATCACAACACCGCCGCTTGCCTTACGTCTAGCCATGGGGGAAATGTCTGAACTACTTACTGAAGGCCAATTTGTTTACCCTAAACGGGCGCTTGAGGCAGGGTTTCAATTTCAGTACACAGATCTCGAATCGGCATTAACGGATATTTTAACACGCCATTAGTGCTGCATTCTGATAATGGGGCGCCGATGAAGTCACTGACCATGAAAGCCAAG